>JBBIQY010000087.1:0-16037 GCA_037442085.1 Anaerolineae bacterium | reverse complement strand
TCGGCTTGACTCAACGGGGCGGGTACAGTAGGCTCAGGGGTGGGAGTCATGGTGTCCTCGGTTATGGTGTGTTGACCACCAAGGATACCGGCTCCCGCTCCTTTTACACAAGATTCAGCATACTACCGCGATGACTCGCTCTACAAGCCGCTGAGCAACTAAATCTCCAATCTCGGATCTCGAATGAAACACCCCCTCGCTGCCGAAGACCTCTATGCTTTGAATTCCGTCGAAGACCCGCGCCTTAGCCCGGATGGGCGCTACCTGGCGTTCGTTCGGGTGGACGTGGACAAACTCGGCAACAAGTACGACCGGCATCTCTGGCTGGTTGACCTGGCCGACCGTCGTCCGAGGGCGCGCCAGTTCACCTTCGGCGCAAAGTCGGACTTCGGCCCGCGCTGGTCGCCGGACTCGCGTACGCTGGCCTTCGTCTCCACGCGCGCCGACAAGCCGCAGATCTACCTGATCGCCGTGGACGGCGGCGAAGCACGCCCCCTGACCTCCATGCCCAACGGCGCGACCAATCCGGTTTGGAGCCACGACGGTCGGCGGATCGCCTTCCTCTCCAGCGTCAACGCCGAAGCGCGCGCGCGCGAAGACCTCCCCGAGGGCGAAGCCCAGGAACCGCCGCCCGCCGACTCGCTGGAGGCGAAGCAGCGCGACGAACGCAAGGAGCACGACGAGAAAAAGAAAGCCGATCCGCGCGTCATCACCCGCCTGCCGTATCGCACCGGCACGGACTATCTCGACGACCGCCGCTCGCACATCTATGTGGTAGAGATCGCCGAGGGCGCCAGGCCGCAGCGCCTCACCGACGGTGAGTTGGACTTTCAGACGATCTCCTGGGCCAGGGACGGCTCTGCCATCATCTCGCAACTGTCGCGTGAACCCGAGCACGACCCCTGGAGTTATCAGGCCATTGTGAGCGTGCCGGTGTTGCCCAGGGGCCGCAAGCCGCACCGTTTCATTTCGAGGCCGCCCTTCGAATACTTCGAGCCGCAAGTGTCACCGGACGGCAGGTGGATTGCGGCCCGGCGCGTGCCGGAGGAAGGTTCGTGGGGGATGCGTCCGCGGCTGGTTATCCTGCCCAGTGGCGGCGGCCGGGTCATCGAACTGACCGAAGAGTTCGACCGCCACATCGGCCCGTTCCAATGGGCGGCCGATTCGCGGGCGCTCTATTTTCTGGTCAACGACCGCGGCGATACGCATCTGTACCGGGTGGAGGTGCACACCGGCCGGATCACGCCGGTGATCGGCGGACGGCGCATGGTGCTCGACTTTAGCGTGGATCGCGCCGGGCAAGTCGCCTTCGTGGCGCACACACCCACGCGCCCGACCGATGTGTACCTGCTCACGGGCCGTCGCGAGAAGCGCCTGACCGACTTCAACGACAAACTGCTGGCCGAGCGCGTCATCCAGCCCATCGAGGAAGTCTGGCACACGGCGCCGGATGGCCGCCGGATTCAGGGTTGGCTGCTCAAGCCAATCGGTTTTCAGAAGGGGCGGAAGTATCCGCTGGTGGTAAACATGCACGGCGGGCCGTGGGTGATGTGGGGGCCGAGCGCGCCGGCCATCTGGCTGGAGTGGCAGTTCCACGCGGCCCGGGGCTACGCCGTGTATTTCTGCAACCCGCGCGGCTCGGAAGGCTACGGCGAAGAGCACGCCCTTGTCATCCGCAACGATTGGGGTGACCACGTCATGCACGACATCTTGAGCGGCGTGGACAACATCACGGCGCAGGGCTTTGTGGATGTGAAACGCCTGGCGCTGACGGGCGGCAGTTACGCCGGCTACCTGACGGCCTGGATCATCGGCCACGACGCTCGCTTTGCCTGCGCCTGGGCGCAGCGCGGGCTGTATAACCTGACCTCATTCTTCGGGACGAGCGACGGGCCGCAGCTTATCGAGCGGGAGTTCGAGAGCTATGGCTTTGACAACATCGAGAAGCTGTGGCGGCAATCGCCGCTGGCCTATGTGCGCCACATCCGCACGCCGCTCGCTATCGAGCACCAGGACAACGACTGGCGCTGCCCGCCCTCGGAGGCCGAGCAGTTGTACACGGCGCTCAAGCGCCTCAAGCGCGACGTGGTGCTCATCCGCTACCCTCGGGAAGGACATGAGATGTCCCGCTCCGGCGAGCCGCAGCATCGTGTGGATCGACTCAACCGGCAGGTGGCCTGGTTCAACAAGTATTGCCGGGTGGGCCGGGAGAGAAGCAGGACGCGCAGAACGTAGCAGCGGCGTCTTGCTACCTGGGCTGCGGCTGTCCCGTCTCAATGGTGGGGACGATGCCGGGGCCGGGCAGCACGAGGGTGGGCGTGACGCCTTCCGGTGTGAAGATGATCTTGTCGGTGGGCCGGAGCGCGCTGGCGTTGGCCTGGACGATCTGCAATTGCAGGTAGCCGGGGTTGGCAGCGTACAGCTCGGCGAGGGCGATCTGTTGCGCCAGTTCCGCCTTGGCCCGCTCGGCGGCGGCGGCCGCTACCGCTTTCTGGATCTCCAGGTCTTGTTGCGCCGAGAACAGCTCGTTGGCTTTCTGCGCTTCGATAACGGCGCGCTCGGCGCGTAGCCGTTCCTGCTCCAGTTGTGCCAGCGTGGTCTTTTGTTTGGTCTCTTCCTGGATACGGCTCTGCGCCACACGGATCTCGCCTTCCTGACGGGCCTGCTCGGCCCGGGCCTGGGCCTCGGCGCGCAGCTTGTCCTGGGCGGCCTTCTCCGTCTCCAGCCGGCTGGCGACGATAGCGTCCAACGCGGCCTGCACCTCCGGCGAGAGCACGACTTCCGGCACGACGACGTTGGCGATTTGCAGGCCGTACGAATTGGCCAGCTTGCTCAACTCATCGTCAATGCAGTTGCGCAGCTCATCGCGCGCCGTGCCGATGATGGCGTCGTCGAAAGGCCGTTCGCCGACGCACACTTTCATTGCCTGCTGTGCCAGGCTGCGCACGCGGTCAATGGCGACCTCATCGCTCAAGTACAACGGGCTGTATTGCGCCCAGTTGCTCTGCAAAATATCGGCCTGGGCGATGCCGGGCCGGAAAGCATCGCCGGTGACCACCAGGCCGATGCGCTGCTTATCGGCGGTGATGATTTCCTCGTCGCGCACGCTGAACGGGATGGCTGCGCCGGAAACCTTCTTTATTTCCACGTACAGGCCAATATCGCTGTACACGCCCGGCCCAACGATGCCCTTGATGCGTCCGCCCTGTAACTGCACACCCACCTCTTGCGGCTCGACGCGCACCAGCAGATAGATGAACTGGCTGCCGAAGATGAACAGCAGCGGCACACCGATCAGGACGAGCGCGCCCAGGAAAATGATGCTGCGCCACAGGTTGGGGGAATTGAGTTGCTTCATACGATATCCTTTGCGTCGTTGTCGGGCGGTGTCAGAGCGAACGTCAATCGGCGTAAAGCCCGCAGAACCCACGCGCGGGCAGGGAGGCGAAACAACGTCCGTTCGGTTGGCGCCGCCGACAACCGGTTTCAGATCAGGTGCGCCAGTTGGGACAGCACCTGTCTGACGCTGGTCTTGCGCGCAGCGACGCATGGCAGGATGAGCGTCTCCGCGGGCAGGTCGAGGGCGCGGCGCAGCTTATCGGGTTTGGCGGCACCCGCCAGGTCTTGCTTGTTGGCGGCCACCACAAAGGGTACGCGGTGCGCCGCAGTGAACGTGCTCAGCAGGTCGCGGGCCTGAGCAAAGGTGTCCGCAGCCGTTGCGTCAACCATCAGCACGAAGCCGGCCATCTCACGCGCCAGGATGTCCCACATGAAGTCGAAGCGGGATTGGCCGGGCGTGCCGTGCAGGTGCAGCACATCGTCGCCCAGGGTCAGTCGGCCGTAGTCCATGGCGACGGTGGTGTGCGACTTGGCCAGCTGGCCGGAGGCGGATCGCAGGCCGCGCGGCGTGTCCACGGTCGCCGTAAAAGCGGTCGCGCTCACCCGCCGCTCGGTGGCGACAACGGCGATCTCGCTGATGGTGCGGATGAAGCAGGACTTGCCGGCGCCAAACGGCCCGGTCACAACGATCTTCAGGGAACGTGCCATGCGGCCTCCAACACGGGAACGGATCGAACCGGCCGGGATTGTATGGCAATCTGGCAGGGGCGCAATTCAGAAAGCGGATCGAGCGGAACCGTGCGGATGGAGCAGATCATGAAACACCCCGCTTCATCCGGCTTAGCCTCTGTTCCATCCGTCGCGAGCAGGCCTTATGCTCTCGGAGCGGACGAGTCCTGACGAAAGTCCACAAAACGATAGCCGACCCCGCGCTCGGTCAGGATGTATTTGGGGTTGGCGGGGTCGGCTTCCAGTTTTTGGCGCAGGTAGTTGATATAGAGGCGCAGGTAGTGGGTCTCTTCGCGATATTCGTAGCCCCAAACCTTGGCGAGCAGCTGATCGTGCGGCACCACCCAGCCGGCGTTCTGCACCAGATGGTAAAGCAGCCGGAACTCGGTGGGGCGCAGCTTCACGGGTTTGCCCTCGACCAGGACCTCGCGCCGATCGAAGTTGATGCTCAGCCGGTCGTCAATGTGCAGCGTGGTCTTTTCGAGCGGGGCAGGGGCGGCGGTGCGGCGCAGCACGGCGCGCACCCGGCTGACCAGCTCGCGCGGGCTAAAGGGCTTGGTCACGTAATCGTCCGCGCCCAGCTCCAGGCCGCGCACCCGGTCGTCCTCCTCGCCGCGCGCGGTGAGCATGATCACCGGGATCGCCGAGATCTCCCGCAGCAAGCGCAGGGTCTCGAATCCGTCCAGCTCGGGCATCGCGACATCGAGCAGCACCAGATCGGGCAAAGCATCCCGCACCTGGTTGAGCGCGGCCAGACCGTCGCTGGCCTCGACGACCTCAAAACCGTCATGTTCCAGGTTCAGTCGGATGAACCGGATCATGCGCGGCTCGTCGTCTACGACCAGGATACGATAACGCTCGCGGGTCTCGGGCATGGGAGGGGACAGAGATTTGAGATTTGAGATTGGCTGCTACTCTAGGCCTCCAATCTAGACTGCTCTTTTTTTACTCTCGCACAAAGCCGACGATCTCCTCTTCCTCGCTGGCGGGCATAATCTCGATGAAAGTGATGCGCGACATCGGCCAGATGACCTGGGTGACGTTGGGCGCGAGGTAGCGCAGGTCTTTGTTGTCGCGCTGGCGAGGGTTCAATGCCAGGACGCACGTGTCGGTAGGGGAAGGGAGCTTTTCCATTTCAGCCAGGATCGGGTCTTCGTTCGTGATATGGATCAGAACTTGAACGGCCATGTAATTCTCCGCAGTCAGCGGGCCCGCTGCTAAAGATTGAAGCGAACCCGCATAGGTAACTTGCCTAGACGAATCTCATCACCGCTTTCCAGCCGGATCGGTTGATTGGCGGTCAGTTGCGCGCCGTTGAGCCATGTGCCGTTCGAGCTGCCTAGGTCAATCAGCAGCAGTTGGCGCCGGTCCACCCGCAACAGAGCGTGTTTGCGCGAGACGCCCTTCTCGCGCCCATCGTACGCGCTCAGGTTGACGTCGGGCGGCTCGTTCTCCAGGCCCTCGCGGCCCAGCACGTACTGCGACTTGCCTTCCAGCACGACCGACTGCCCCGGCAGGATCAAGGCGATCTGTCCGCTGCGCAAGTTTTCAGTGGTCGGCCCGGGCGCGGTGGTTTGGTTGGTCTCGCGCAGTTTGCCCGTGCTGATGAAGGCCAGCGTCGGCTGACCTTCGCCCGGCAGTTGCCAGAGGCGCGCGCCACAGTTCGAGCAAAAAAGCTCGCCCTCCGGTTCTTGCTGACGGCAGGCCGGACAATTAATCATGACGGCGCTTTGTCGAAGCTCAGGTCCTGAATTTTAGGTGGGATCAGCGCGCGCGTCCCGTACTTGATGTGCTTCTTTGACTCTTCGGAGACGGCGCTTTCGCGCTCCAACCGTTTGGCTTCCATGATGGCGATCTTTGCCAGTTCCGGCTGGCCGGCGGCCAACAACCGCGTGCCCAGCGTGGATAAGGTGCGCGAGGCGCCCGCGCTGTTGCCCGCCTCGGCCTGCTGCCAGGCGCGTTCTTGCAGTTTGTGGTGCGAGTATTTGCTCAGCGCGTCAATGATCACCTGCGGCGGCGGGGTCGGCTCCAGGTTGGCAACCGCCGCAATCGCCAGGTCGTAAGTCGTGCGTTCGTCTTTACGGCCCAGGCCGGGCACATCACCGTACAACGCCAGTCGCGCGATGGGTCGGGCGCCTTCGGGCAGCGGCGGCAGCTGAAACTTGAGCAGCAGGACGAGCGGGCGATTCTTGACCAGGCTCCCCAGGCGAATGGTCTCATCGGCCTCCAGCGGGCCAGGCTCCGGGCTGATCCTGAAGGCCTCGATCAGGCGTATGTCCTGGTCAAGCAGGACGCGCAGCTTCAGGCGCTCGCTGAAGACCGTGCTTAGGCTACGGATTTTGTTTTGTAGAAACTGTTGGACTTGATCGGGAGAGCTGATGTACTCGGATGTGCCGCCCGTTACGCTCGCCAGCTCATCGAGAAACTGGTCGTTCCACTCTTCGCCGATGCCCAGCCCGCTCAGCGAGATGCCGTCAATCGCGGCCAGCGTCCCCAGCAGCAGGCAATCGCCCTCGTCGCCGTAGGTGCGACCATCGGTCAGCAGCATGAGGTGGTTGACCGTGCTTGGGTTGAGGTACGGGTACAACTCCAGCAGACCGGCCTGCAGTCCGCTGAGGATCTCGGTGCCGCCGCCGGCGTTGATGGTGCTGACTTTGGCTTTGGCCAGTTGTTTCTGCTCCGGCGAGCCGGTTTGGGCCGAGAGGATCACTTTGGCCTTGTCGCTGAAGGTGATGACGCTGCAGGTGTCGTTGGGCCGCAGGCTATCAATCACCTGCATCACCGCTTCCTTGACCTGACTCAGGCGCTCGCCCTGCATGGAGGTGGAGCAGTCTATGACCAGCGCCAGGTTGACGGGGGGCAGTGGCAGGGCGCCCAGGTTGGTCGCCGGCCGCACCTCGACCAGGGCATACACCACCTGCGGCTCGTTGAGCGCCGGCACGCGGTTGCGGCTAAGCGCGCAGCGCAAGGTGAGGGGCGAGGGGCCGCGTTCTTTCAGCTGGGCATCGTAGCGGGCGCGCTGGTCGGCATCGCTCAAAATGGCGTGCGCCTCGGTGATGAGCTTGAATTCCTCGGCGGCCGCCGCGCTCTTGTTGACGTCCGGGTGGAAGCGCCGGGCGGCGCCGCGGTAGACGATCTTGATGTCTTCGGCGCTGGCGCTCGCGGAAATGCCGAGCAGGCTGTAGAGGTTGCCGATCGCCATCGCCCACCTCAGCCCGGCAGCTGCACGACCACAACCGTGATGTTGTCCGGGCCACCCGCCTCATTGGCGGCGCGCACCAGCGCCTCACAGGCTTCTTGGACGCTGGCGGACTGCCGGATGATCTGGTGGATAATGTGATCGGGCACCAAGCTCCACAAACCGTCTGAGCACGCGATCAGGATCGCGCCCGGCGGGAGGCGGCGGGCGATCACGTCTACCTCCAGTCCTTCGCCCTGGCCCACGGCCCGGTAGAGCACGCTCCGCTGTGGGTGCACCGCGGCTTCATCATCGGTCAGTTGACCCATTTCCTTCAGGCGCTGCACCAGGGAGTGGTCGCGCGTCAATTGTTCCATATGGCCGTTGGTGATGACGTAGGCGCGCGTATCGCCCACGTGGGAAAGGATCAACTGGTCGCCGACGATGAGCGCACCGGTGAGCGTGGTGCCGCCTTCGGGCACAATCCGGACGACGGCGCGGTTGGCCTCGGCCATCGCCAGGTCCATCACTTCGGTAAGGGAGGGGCGTTCCTGGTCGGATTGCGGGTCAGCCAGCAGGGAGGGCAGGATGTGTTCGAGCACCACGCGCGAGAGGGTGCGCCCAGCGATGCCGCTGGCGCGTTCGCCCAACGAGTGGCCCCCCATGCCGTCGGCCACCACAAACAGGCCGAAGTGCGGCATCGGCTCCAGGCCGCTCAGCTCGCCGGTGAACGCCAGCAGCACGTCTTCGTTGTGCGTACGTACCTGCCCCACATGCTGGGCCAGCCCCACCGTGAAGCGCGTCGCGGATGGCCGCGGCAGCCTCAGGGTGTCGTCGGCGGGGCGTGGGCTGAGCTCCGGCAACGGCACCGTCGCGTCCGGGTCGGTTAGCTCCGAGGCCGGCGGCGGCAGCGTCTCTGAGCCGACGGTGCGGCCCTGTCCCATCCACTTCTTCAGGAAATCAAACACAGGTTACTCCACGGCGCCGGTGAAAAAGTCTTCAGGCGGTCAGGGGTCCAGTACGATCGGCGCATTGACCCACTGGTATGGCCACGGCGCCGGCGAAAAAGTCTTCAGGCGGTCAGGGCATACAAATTGTGATCAAAGGAGCCGATGTAAACCACATTGTTGGCGATCGCAGGCGAGGAGGTGATGGGGCCTTTGGCCGTGAACTTCCATCGTAGCTTGCCGCTGGCGGCTTCCACGGCATAGAGCGAGTGATCCACCGAGCCAACGTAAACAACGCCGCCGCTGACCGCCGGCGAAGAATTCACCTGGCCGTCGGTGGCAAAGCGCCAGGCCTCGCGGCCATTACGAATGTCAATGGCGTACAGGTGGTTATCGGCGGAGCCGACGAGCAGGAAATTACCGTCCACGGTCGGCGACGACAGGATCGGCTTGTTGGTGCGGAATTGCCAGAGCCGCCAGCCGGAGGAGGCATCGAGTGCGTAAATCATGCCATCCAGTGAGCAGACGTACAACGTGCCGTTGTGCAGCAGTGGCGACGAGGTGATGCCGCGCTTGGCGCGGAACGTCCACTTGCGCTCGGCGCGCAGGTCAATGGCATAGAACTCGCCGCTCTCGCAGCCGAAGTAGACACGGTCGCCGCTGACCGCGGGGCGGCAGCGAATGGCGTCGCTGGCCTGGTAGCGCCAGGCTTTACGCCCCGTGCTGGCGTTGACCACGTGCAGGTAGTGATCGTCCGCGCCAAAAAACACGTGGCCGTCGGCGACGCGCGGCGCGGCTCGGATTGGCCCGTCGGCATAGTACGTCCACTGAATGCGGCCGGAGCGGGCGGAGACGGCGTGCAGCCGGCGATCCTCCGAGCCGATATACAGATTATCTTGGTGGATGGCCGGCGGGGCGGGTAGGCCGCCGTCGGTGGCATACTTCCAGACCAGCTTGCCAGCCGCGGCGCTGATGGCGTACAGATTATTGTCGTAAGCGCCGACGTAAACGACGGCGCCTCCCACGACCGGGCTGGCGCGCACTTCGTCTTCACAGCGGAACACCCACAGCGGCGTAACTTCGCCGCGCATGATGGCGATGCCGTCAGCCGGCTGCGCTTCAGCCGCTGTCCCACTGGTCGCTACCAGGCCTGTGCCGGCGGGCCGGCTCAGCGAACCCGAGATGCGGCGCCGCAGCGTCTTGAGCGCCTGTTTCATCGCCTCCGCGCTTGAAAACCGTTCCGCCGGATTGTAATTGAGCGCGGTCATGATGATCGTTTCTAACTCCAGGCTGACGGCCGGGTTGGATTTGCGGATGGGCCGCTCGGCGAAGGTGAACGGCGGTTCGATGCGCGGGTCTTGCTTGGTCAGTAGATGATGGAGCGTCGCACCGAGCGCGTAGATGTCGCCGGCGGGGCTGGCCTCGCCGCGGTACTGTTCCGGCGGCGAGTATCCCTCGGTGCCGATCATCGTGCCCTTTTGCCCGGCCTGGTAATCGCGCGCAATGCCGAAGTCAATCAGCCGGATGCTGCCATGCTGATCGAGCATGATGTTGGAAGGCTTCAGGTCGCGGAAGATGATCGGGTCGGTCTTACCGTCTTTGTCTTTGTGGTTGTGCAGGTAGGAGAGCACGTCGCACAACTCGATGGCCCACTCGACCACCACGTCTTCGCTGAGCAACCCGGAGAATTCGTTCAGGTACGTTTCCAGATCCTTGCCGTCAATGAACTCCATGACCAGAAACGAGCGGTCGCTCTGGTTGAAGTAGTCGTAGATTTTGGGGATGGCGGGATGGTCCAGCGAGGCCAGGGTATTGGCTTCGCGCTCGAAAATCTTGGCGACCATCTCGCGCATGCTGGGGTCGGCGATGTTGATGATCTCTTTGACGGCGACGTATTTGGTGACGTTGGGGAAGCGCAGGTCGCGGGCCTGGTAGACGGAGCCCATGCCGCCGACGCCGAGAACCTTGATGATCGAGTAGCGATTCTGTAAGGTCGAACCAGGCTTGAGATTCCCGTCGCCGGCATTTTGCAGACGGCTGGTGACCGACCGTGTCACTTTGCGTGCGTCAAACACAGACCCTGTTCTCCCAGTTGATTGGGAAGCATTATAACGGCCTACCGAAGGGGATGCAATTCGCGTTCCGTACCAGGTTGCATGCCCGATAACCGGCGTCCCGTCAACCGGGTCGTGTTATACTGCCGCGTGTGTCTTCTCAGGGTGAACGCCCAGCCAGCCAGGCCGGCGCGCGCGATTTCTGGCTCGGCGTCCTGAATGGGGTGTGCTTCACGCTGGCCGAGACGCTAACCGATCCCACGCTGGTCCTGGTCGCTTTCGTCAATCGCCTGACAGAGTCGCCGATCCTGATCGGTCTGGTCGCCCCCTTGCGCGATGCCGGGTGGTTTTTGCCGCAGCTCTGGCTGTCCGGCTATGTGCAAAGCCTGCCGTACAAGCTGGCCCTGTACCGGCAGATATCGGTGGCGCGGCTGGTCGCCTGGGCCGGCCTGGCGCTGGCCCCGTTCGTGTTGGCCTCGCCGACCTCCCTGCTCGTCGCCTTCTATGTGACGTTCGGCGCGTATGCGCTGGCCAGCGGGTTTGCCGGCCTGACCTTCGTCGAAGTGGTCGGCAAAACCATCCCGCCGCCGCGCCGCGCGGTTTTCTTCGCCTGGCGATTGTTTCTTGGCGGCCTGGTTGCGCTGGGCGGGACGGCCGTCGTACGCTGGCTGCTGGACGACCACGGGCCGCTGGTCTATCCGTACAATTTTGGCGCCCTGTTTGCAGCGGGCTGGCTGATCGCCGCCCTGGGCCTGGCGGCTTTTGGGCTGATTCGGGAGCCGCCCGATCCGCAACTGCGGCCACGCGCCCCGTTCGGCCAGCAGCTCCGCCGGGCGTTGCACATCTCGAGGGTTGATCGGCTTTTTCGGCGGTTTCTGCTGATGCGCGCCAGCCTGTTGTTGGCCGGCGCTGCCGTGCCCTTTTTCGCCGTCTATGTGCAAAATCAATTGGGCGGCGCGCTGAACATGGTCGGGGTGTATCTGGCGGCGTACACCCTGGCGAGTCTGTCGGCCAACATGGTCCTGGGTCGTTTCGCGGGCCGGCTGGGCAACCACGGCATCGTCCGGTTGGCGGCGCTGGCCGGCTTGCTGATGCTGCTCCTGGTCGGCCTGCTGGTGTTGGCGGCCGCGCTCTGGAGGGTCTCGGGGGAGGGAGCCTCGCAGGTGCTGACGTTCGCCTTTGTGTTACTGGGGATGCGCGACGCCGGTCTGGGCATCGCCAGCCAGCCGCTCTTGTTGGACATCGCCCCAGCTGACGACCGTTCGCTTTACCTGGGCTTCACTCACACGCTGCTCGGCGGTGTGCTGCTGGCGACCAGCCTCGGCGGCCTGATCGTTCAGGCCTTTGGTTTTCCGACCCTGCTGATTCTGACCCTGGCGATGAATATGATCGGCTTCGCGTTAGCCCTCGACCTGCGGCCTCCTGTCGGGTGACAAAACACTCGTCCAACCTTGCCAGGGCCTTGGCCGGGGTAGCGCAGCGCGGCCAAGCCTGCACAAACGCCGTTCTATCATGCTGGCATGGGAATTCTTACCCACGTAACGCAGTTTTGCCGGGAGGCTTGATGTAGAATAGGCCTAGGTTCGCCGCGCTAAGCTCACGACGTATTGATAGGTTTAACTTGTCTGTAACCCCGCAATCCTACGGAGCCGATCCGGCAACGGCTTCATTTGATCAGGCCCAGACCATTGCAGCGCCCGCCCCGGCCGAAAGTCTTTGGATGCGCTTGTGGAAGGGGTTTTTTCGGCTGCGGGCCAAGCTCATCTTGCCGTACGTGGCCCTGACCCTGCTCATGGCTTCGCTCGGCTTGTACGTGACCACGCGCCTCGTGGTCGCCTCCGTCCGCGAGCGTTTCCTCAATCAGCTCAATGAGGCCAGCCGGGTCACGGCGGATGGGATCGTCCGTTTTGAGGCCGAGCATGTCGAGGTGCTGCGCCGTCTGGCGAACACAGTCGGAGTGCCGGAAGCCCTGGCCCGGAATGATGCCGCCGAACTCGAGCGGCTGCTCTTGGGGACGGTGCTCAACGACAAAGTTGACGTCCTGACGATCGTCAACCGCGAAGCGCAGGAAGTCCTTTCCCTCATTGTCCTGGCGGATGGCCGGGCTGCACCTTCGTCGGGCGCCGACCTGTCACGCGAGAGCCTGGTCCAGCGCGTGTTAGCCGGGCAGGCCGACCCCATTGGAGATAAGTATGCGGGCATTCGCCTGCTCAACGATGGCCACTACCTGATCACTTCCGCTCCAGTGAAGACCTCGAACGGCGACATCACCGGCGCGATACTGATGGGCACCCGCCTGGAGCGCATCCTGACCGAAACCAAAGCTCAAGGGCTGGCCGAGATCGTGATGCTGACGGACGACGGCTCGCAGATCATCCAGATGACGTTGCCCGATTCGATCCAAGGACGTGAGGCGCTGACGCTCACGCCCGAAGAGGCAGCCGATCTCAACCCCTCGCGCCAGGACACCCTGACCCTTAATCTGCGCGGCTACGAAGTCCTGTATGCGCCGCTGGTCATACGGCAGGAACGTGTCGGCCTCCTCGCTGTTTTGTTGCCGAACGATTATGTGGTGGCGACGGAGACCGTCAATCGCAGCACATTCGTCATCCTCTTTACGGCCGTTACGCTCGTCGTCGTCCTGGCCGGGGCCGGGCTTTACCAGAACATCGCACAACCCATGGTTCGGCTGCGCAACGCGTCGCAGGCCATCGCCAGCGGCGATCTAGACCAACGGTCGAACATCCAGCGCAGCGACGAGATTGGTGAGCTGGCCGCGGCCTTCGACCATATGGCGGCGCGCCTGCGCGAGCGCACGGCGGAGGCCAAACGCCTGTACCAGGAAACCGTCGAGCGAAATGAACAGTTGCAGGATATCAATGCGCGCCTCCAGTCCACTCAATTGCAGCTGATCCAGTCCGAGAAACTGGCCGCTGTCGGGCAGCTCACTGCCGGCATTGTCCACGACGTGAAAAATCCGCTGGCCGTGATCAAGGGCCTGGCCGAAATCCTCCAGGAAGAGCCGGGCCTGAACAACTTCGCCCGTGAGCAATTGACCAACATCCGTGATAACGCCAGTCGCGCCAACGCCATCGTCAACGACCTGCTGACCTTCGCTCGCCAATCAACGCCCGAACTCTCCGAGCGCGACCTGCGCGAGACGGTGCAGGCTTCGCTGCGCCTCACGGAGTACCTGGTGCGCAAATCGCGGGTGCGCGCCAGCCTCGAGCTGCCCGCCGAGCCGGTGCTGGCCTGGTACGACGCGCAGCAAATCGAGCAGGTGCTGATCAACCTCATTCAAAACGCCGTCCAGGCCATGCCCAATGGCGGCCAACTGGTCATCGGCCTCACCGTCGCCGAGGGCCTCATCACTCTCGCCGTCCGCGATACCGGGGTCGGCATCCCGCCGGAGAACCTGCGACGGATCTTCGATCCTTTCTTCACCACCAAGGGCGATGACGGGACGGGCCTCGGCCTGTCCGTCAGTTACGGCATCATCGCCCGCCACCACGGAAACATCCGGGTCGAAAGCACGGTCGGGCAGGGAACTACCTTTATAATTACGCTGCCGGTGAAGCAGCCCGAACCACTCCCGGCAGGAGCATAGCCTCGCATGGCAGGTGAAAGAGTCCTGGTCGTTGACGACAGCGACGCCTTCCGCAACTTGATGGCCACGCATCTCCAGCGCCGTGGGTACGACGTCGACGCGGCGGTGGATGGCATGGATGCGCTGAACGTGATTCGCGCCCGCGGGCCGTTCGCCGTCATGGTCACCGATCTGATGATGCCCAACCTGAGCGGTCTGGAGTTGATCCGCGAGGTGCGCCAGCTCGATGAGAATTTGCAGATCGTCGTCATCACGGCGGCCGCCACGCTGGAGACGGCCATCGCCGCCATGCGCGCCGAGGGCGCTTACGATTACCTGCTCAAGCCGCTGGAGGTGGTGAGCGAGCTCTCGGTGGCGGTGGAACGCGCCGCCGCCCACCGTCGGCTGAAGCTCGAACGCGAGGAGCTGCGCGCACGGCTGGCCGCTGAAGCCAGTCGGCTGATCGCCGTCATCGCCCGCACCGGCGACGCCATCATCGCTGCCGACGCCGATGGCGTGTTGAGCGTCGTCAACCCGGCCGCCTCCCGCCTGCTCGGGCGCGACAACCTGATGGGTGAGCCGGTCAATAGCGTCTTGCCGGCCTCGCTGCTGACGCTGCTGGAGAACTGGCAGGCCGTCGGTGGCCAACGGCCGGCCACCCTCGAACTGCCCTGGACCGATAACACCGTGCAGATGGTCAGCCTGACCTCGCTGGCGCAGACCGATGGCCGCGCCGGGTGGGTGATGGTGCTGCGCGATGTCACTCACCTCAAACGTCTCGATGACTTGAAGATGCGCCTGCTGACGGAGGCTGCCGGCAAGATCCGTTTCCCGCTGGCCCAGGCGGTGATCGCCCTCGCCGAACTCAGCGATTTGCCCGAATCCAAGGCCGGGCGCATCGGCGAGTTGATTCAGCGACTGGTGCGCCTGTGGGACCGAGTCTGGCAATGGATGGAGGGGCTCCTCTCGCTGGTGCAGATCGAGTCCGGTGAGAATATCCGTCTGTCCGATGTGGACCTGGTCGCTACCATGGACGAGATGAGCAAGACCATCTCCACCAGTTTGCTCAAAGACAAAGGCCTCAAGCTGTCGGTCGAGCCGGTCGCCACCCTGCCGCTGGTGCGCGCTGACCCGGATTTGCTACGGCAGTTGCTCAACGGGTTGATTGTGCGCGCTGCCGCCCGCAGCGCTGCCGGCGACGAAATCTCGTTGACGGCGCGCGAGCACGCTCACCAGGTCTGGGTCGAAGTGAGCGACCGCGGCCCCGCGGTGCCGGAAGCCGAGCTGCCGCACATCTTTGAGCGGGCGTTTGTAGATACCAGCGCGACCCCCGATGGCACCGGTCTGGAGCTGGCGCTGGTGAAGGCCATTATCGAGCGCCTCGGCGGCCAGGTGTGGGTCAGCCAACGCGAGCCGATGGGCAGCACCATTGCCGTCGCGTTGCCGGCGGTCAATTACAGTTTGGAGTAGCATGCGGTTGCCATGGAACTCCCCGGCTGAGTGCGAAACGCGGACCACCATCCGAGATCTGTTCCTGGCGCTGCTGCTGGCTGCGCTCACCTTCCTGCTTCTCCTGGGCGTCGGCCAGTGGGCGGCGGATTCGCTGGAACGGCCCGTCCTGCCGGACCCACGCTCCAAACTAGCCGCCGATTATCGGCCCTGGCCGTTCACCGAGATTCAGCCCGTCTCCACTGAAATCATCGAGCAGCTCATCCGCGACCGCGACCCGAACCTGCCAAGCATTATTGCCACAGAGCCTTTCTTCATCTGGGGTCCCAGCCCCACCCCCACGCCGACGCCGTCGGTCACGCCCTCGCCGTCGGTGACAGACACCGAGACGCCCGGTCCCACCCCTACGCCTCTCCCGCCGATGGACACGCCGCTGCCGACCGAGACGCCGACGCGGGTGCGGATCACCTCCACGCCGATCATTCCCTCCGTCACGGCCTCGCCCACCAGCATCTGGTCGCCGCCGGATACCGCAACCCCGACCTGGACGCCCGTGCCACCGGCGACTAGAACGCCGCTGCCCACCGCCACTTTCACGCCGCTGCCGACAGCCACCTGGACTCCGCTGCCCACCGCTACTTTCACGCCGCTGCCGACGGCCACCTGGACTCCGCTGCCCACCGCTACTTTCACGCCGCTGCGTGTTCCGGGCGGCTGACTTCGGGCAAGCTGCATGAAGCCAAGGGCGCCGATTC
>JBBIQY010000086.1:0-16310 GCA_037442085.1 Anaerolineae bacterium | reverse complement strand
CACCGAGTGCGAAAGAATCAAACCGACAATCACCCAGACCCAATTGGCGATCCGTTTCAGGTGAGGTTCGGGATGGACGGCACGCAATTTCGTAAACACGCGGGTGTACAATTCGTGACTGACGCTCATGAGATTGGCCTTTCGGTTTGGTGTGGTAACCACCGATTGTGCCAATTTCATGGGCAGATTGCAAAGTGTTAGCTACTCAGGTTCAGGGTGACAGAACGAATCATCTAAAATTTTAAGAAAATTCACTTGACTCTCGAACTCATGTTCCATACTATTAGAACATATATTCTGGCAACCATTTCTACCCCACTGCCTTCCCTAAACCCGTCTGTGGTTGCCTGCTGAAACTCCAGCTGTTTGACCGATGGTGACACATGCAGGCCAATCTCAATCAGGATTATCTCAACTTTCAATGTGACCGTATCGAGCGAGTGCTGGCTTCACACAAAGTGCCGGTGCGCGTGCACGGTGGTACGGTGTCGCCACGCTGGATTCGCTTTCACCTGACGCCAGCGCTGGGCGCTCGTGTCGCCACGGTCCGTAATCTGTCCGAAGAATTGGCGTTGGCCCTCGGCGCACAGGATGTGCGTGTGTCGCGCGAGGGCGAGGCGTTGGCCGTCGAGATGCCGCGCCCCGATGCCGAGCCGGTGCGCCTGTTGCCGCTCCTCAGGAGCGTGGGCGGTATCCCCCCCCTCACCGCTTGCCTCGGCCTGGCCGAGGATGGCCGGCCACTGCTCCTCCGTCTCCCCTCCCCAGATGTGGCGCATGTCTTGGTAGCAGGCGCAACCGGCTCCGGCAAGACCGATCTGATGCGCGCCATGCTGGTCTCGCTGGCGATAAACAATCGTCGGTCGAAGCTGCAAATAGCGCTGATTGACCCCAAGGGCCGGGGCTTCGGCCCGCTGGCCACACTGCCTCATACGCTGGACGATGTGGCAACTGAGCCCCGGTCGGCGCGCCTCCTGCTGGAAAAGCTGGTCGCCGAGATGGAGCGGCGTGATCGGCAGAACGTCGCCTCGCCGCGCATTGTTATCGCCGTGGACGAGCTTTACGATTTGCTGACGACCGGTGGAAAAGAGATGGAAATTGCTCTGGTGCGGATTGCGCAGCGGGGCCGCGAAGCTGGCCTCCACCTGGTGGCTGGTGTGCAGAAGCCCTCAGCCGCCGCTATCGGCGGGATGCTCAAGGCAAACTTCCCGGTACGGCTGGTCGGCAAAGTCGGCAGCGCCGAGGATGCGCGTACCGCGGCGGGTATTTCCGGGACCGGCGCCGAAAAGCTGCTGGGTCGCGGCGATTTCATCGCTGTCGCCTCCGGCCAGGTAACCCGTTTTCAGGCGGCCTGGCTGCCGGCGCGAGATTTGGAGTCGATCGCGCTTCGGTTTTAGCAAGGACGGCCGGGTCGTGATTCTTGCGTGGTGGAAGAGGTAGGCATCTATGGACATTGGCATGTTGTGGAACGATGACGACGGGCGACGCTCGCTGACCGAGAAGGTGGCGCGTGCCGCGGAGTATTATCGGAGCAAGTATGGTGAGGAGCCCACGGTATGTTACGTGCACCCAAGCCTGTTGCCCGCCGGCGAAGCAATGGCAGCGGGCCTACGGCTAATGCCGAGCAAATCCGTGCTGGTCAATCACTTCTGGTTGGGGGTCAACGGCGCGACCCAGCCAAGCGGCGCGAATCAGTTGGGGGTGGTAGCTGTGGCGCCGAACAGGAGCCAGCGGCTCCCCAACCGCCGGAAGGCGGGTGTGTGATGAAGGCCCGTTTTGTCTGGCTCTGCCTCGGCCTTGCTTTTGCCGTCACGCTCGCAGTCGTCATTGGGCAGCGGCTCTCGGCGGAGGCGATGTCGGTGATGGTGGGCGTGGTGGCCGGGGTGGCGGCCAGCATCCCCACCAGCCTGATCGTGGTGTGGTTTGCGACGCGCACGCTGACGATGAGCCGCCCGGCTCCGCCGCTCGCGCCGCAGCCGACCGAGCCACGTATCATCGTCGTCCCGCACGGAGCTGTACGCCACCTGCAGGCGGACGCTATGTACTCGATGGGCGGCTATAGCGCGACAGGTTATGGCGTTGCAACCATCCCTCAACCCCTCTTCAGCGGGCAAGGCGGGATGCAGACGCCGCTGCCGCAGATGTTTGCGCCGCGCCAGTTCAATGTGATCGGCGGTTCAGAGGCAGGGGTTCAGGATTTCGAGTCTCGCCAGGAGGTGGTATGGCCGCAGTGATTTCGCTCGATGTACACAATCGCAAACTGCGTGAGCCGATTCGGATGGCGGCGAAGCGTTTTGGGTTTTTCCCGAGCGTGTTCATCTGGCGTGGGCGGCGGCACGACATCCGCGCCGTCGAAAGCTGTCGCACGGAGAATGGGCGCGGCAAAGTACGCAAACACATCTTCCGTGTCCGCACCGACCGGGCCGTGTTGGAGCTGGCGCAAGACGTGGCCCGCGACTCCTGGCGCATCGAACAGGTTTGGGCGCTGTGAGATAGGCTACGTCGTCAACTCTGCTACCAGCACCTCCAGCGCAACGGCGGGGTCGGCCTGGCCGGTCTTGATATCGGCGTCGCAGGCAAGCAGGCGGTGGTAGATCGCCTCCAGTCCGGGCAGGCTGAAGTTTCGTGATTGCTCGCAAACCTTGCCGGCGGGGAAAGGGTGCAGGCCGAGCGCCGTGGCGACCTCGGTCTCCGAACGGTGCGTGTCCAACAGCTCTTTCGCCAACAGCATCAAGCGGAGCTGGCGCACGATCATGCCCAAGACGTATAACGGCTCTTCCCGGTCGAGCAGCTTGTGTAGTTCAGCCTGAGCGGCCTTGGCCCGTCGCTGACCGATGGCGTCCACAAAATCGAAGATGCGGGCCTCGGCGCCGGCAGGTGTGAGCGCACGAACATCGGCAGCCTCGACGGGCCGGGCGAAGTTCACATAGGTGAGCAGCTTGACGATCTCGTTGCCCAGCGCGCGCGGGTCGTTCTCGATCCCGGCCAGCGCCAGCGCGGCGTCACGGCTGCAAGCGCCGCCCGCGGCCCGGGCGCGCGCCTGAATCCACTGCACCAGTTGCTCGCCCTTGGGCAGGTCGAACTTTTTGATGAAGGCCCACGGCTTGCCCAGGGCAGCCTTGAGGACAATGTTGTTCTCCGGCAGGTCGCGGTGTTCGATCAGCGCGAGTCGGGCGGTATCCGGTTGCTCCTCGAGGTAGGCCGCCAGCGCAACCAACGCCTCGCGCGCCGAACCGCCGGTGCGAGGCGCAGCGGCCTCGGCCTCATTGCCCGCTTCGTTCTCCTCCCCTTTGCCCAACAGCCGCGTCAGCCAGCCCTCCACGATGACCAGCCGAAAGTCGGCCAGGAACGGCAGTGCGCCGCAGGCCGCCTGCACCTCAGGCAACGTAACCGTACGACCGTCGAGCCGCGTCAGGTTCAGCGAAGCCAGACTGGGGTCGCCCAGTTGAGCTTCGAGGGCGGCGATGTGCTCGGCCATCGCGAACTCGTCGCGGCCGTAGAGGAGATGGAAGCGGGGAGGCATTACCCGCGCGTGGTGATGATGTGGATCGGCAGGCTGCCCATCTGCTTGCGCGCGATGCCGACGATCTCCAGATCACGCATGTCGCCGGAGGTGGTAAAGTCGCGCTGCAAGACCAGGCCGACGGGCTGGGCGAAGATCAGGGCGAAGGTGACGAGCGAGGCGACGAGGGGCAGCCGCTCCAGGCGCTCGCGCCAGTTGCGCGCCCGATAAAAGCCGAAGAACGCCGCCAGCGCGGCGGCGAGGCCGGCGACGACGAAGTTGGTGCCGCAGTTGGGGTGAACGGCCAGATGGCGCTCGCCTTCCTTCATGCGGCGCAGCGCCTCGTGGGCGGCGTTGTAAACGGCGTCGGTGCTGACGTTGCCGTACAGGTGAAAACCGTTGGGCGTGGAATGGCCTGCCAGGCTGAGGCCAGGCTGCTGTTGCGAGAGCAGGGTGAGGGTGGCGTGCTCCAGGCCGTGGTTGCGCCGTGTGCGGTCAATGGCAGGCACCGAAAGAACCTGCCTCAAGAGGGACGACGTATTCATGCCAACTCCTTTGAGGCAGCATTATAGTGTCAAAATCTGAACGTCGTCTGTGCGCACCTCGCGCGCTGCGCGCTCATGGCTGCCACTGGGGCGCGTAGTCCTGACCGGTGAAGGTGAGTTGAATGGGCCGCAACGCGGCCCGGTCGCGGAAGGCGTCCTCGACATTGATGACGTGGATGGCGCTGAGCATTGCCGTGCTGGTGATGACGCCGGCGGTGGGCATCGGCGCGTTCTTGGAAGAGACATAGACAAGCCAGTTCCCGTCCGGCGACCAGCGCGGCGAGGCGCTGCCCCCATCGTCGGTCAAGCGGGTGAGGCCGGAACCGTCGGCCCAAAGCAGAAAGAGATCGGAATCACCGCTCCCGGTTGACAAGGCCAGCCGCGTTCCATCCGGCGACCAGCGCAGGTCAGCGGCGGCACTTAACGACGTCGGCCCGGCCGCGATCCGGCGCAGCCGGCTGGTTTCGCCTGTCGCCAGGCTAAACGTGCTCAACTCGAAATTGCCTCCGGAGAGATGCGCCAGCCGTTGGCCATCAGGCGCCCAGTCGAATGCCGCAATCTGCCACGCGATGACCCTGGCCTGGTCGCCGGCGCTGTCCAGAAGCCAGAGAGAAGACGATGGCCGAGTTTGACACAGCGCGGCAAAGTGCGCGCCATCCGGCGAAGCGCGTACGTCAAAGCAATTCGATGGCAACTGGCCCGACAACGGCGTGATCACGCCAGAGCCATCGGCTTTTACACGCGCCAATTGCGCGACCCAATTGAGGCCCTGGAGCGAGAATTGTTCCACGATCAGCGTCTCGCCATCCGGCCACCAGCCGGCAAAGCTGGCATGGCGCGCGATCTGCTTCAATCCAGAGCCGTCCGAATTGACAACGAACAGGCGTAAGGCGTCGGGCCCGAAACGATGGAATGCCAGGCGTTGGCCGTCCGGCGACCAGGCGGCCGCGTCATCATCTGCCGGATCATTCGTCAGGTTGCGCTGCTGGCTACCATCCGCGTTCATCACATAGATTTCGAGATTGCCGTCGCGCCGGGAAATGAAAGCGATCAGTCCGTTTGCGCCACCGACGGCCGTCGGCGGCGGTGACGGCGTGATGGTAGGCGTGGGCGGAATGGGGCGCAGCAGTTCGTTGCCGAGCCAGGTCAGGCCGGCTAGCAACGGGATGGCGACGAGAAGGCCGCCGATCAGCAACAGGCGGCGGTGCATGACGACAGTGTATTGTAGCGGATGACCCCTCCCATCCGGCCCTCTGCTGCCCGGAGGAGCGGCGCGTTGACGTTGGCGCGGAGTGAGGCAGGGCGTTACTGCTCGTCCTCCCGAAACGCAAGCGGACAGAGCCGCTTCAGATCGGGGGCGGGCGGGTGATCCCAGCGCTCGCGCCTCAGGCCCTGGCTCAGCAGCTCCCAGGCCGGGGTTCGAGCGGTTTTATAGAGTGCTCAACGGATCCACGTCCACGATCCAGCCTTTGAGCGACAGGCCGCGCACCAGGGCGGCGGGGTCCGGGCCGCGCACGATGATCTGCCAGCGGTATGCATTGGCAATCTTACTGAAGAAGGCCGGGGCTGGGCCGGCCAGGTCGGTGTTGGCGAGCTGCGGGTCGGCGGTGCGTGCGTCCTGGAGGCGCAGACGCAGTTGCGCGGCAAGGATGTTAGCCTCCTGCTCGGCTTTAGCCGAGTTGGGGTGCCGGTACAACAGGCGCAGTATGCGACGGAAGGGGGGCAGGCCCAGGTCCTTGCGGTAGGTGATCTCACGCTGGTAAAAGCCGGCGTAATCATGCCGGGCGGCGGCCTGGATGACGTAGTGCTCCGGCAAGTAGGTTTGCAGGATGACGCGCCCGCCCAGCAGGCCGCGGCCCGCGCGCCCGGCCACCTGGGTGAGCAGTTGGAAGTTGCGCTCCGTGGCACGGTAATCGGGCAGGCTCAGGCCTACGTCCGCTGAGATCACGCCCACCAGTGTCACCAGCGGCAGGTCGAGACCCTTGGCAATCATCTGCGTGCCGACCAGCACGTTGGCCTGCTGCGTGCTGAAGGTGCGCAGGATCAACTCGTGCGCGCCCTTAGTGCGCGTCACGTCGCGGTCCCAACGCAGAACGACGGCCTGCGGAAACTCGGCCTGGACGGCCTCGGCCAGCTTCTCGGTGCCCAGGCCGAAGTACTTGACGCGAGGGCTGCGGCAGTTGGGGCAGCGCTCCGGTTGCGCCTGGCGGTGACCGCAGTGATGACAGATCAATTGCTGCGCCGCGCCGTGGTGGGTGAGCGTGGTGTCGCAGTTGGGGCACTTGAGTGGTTCGCCGCAATCGCGGCAGAAGACAAAGGTGGCTGTGCCGCGCCGGTTGAGGAAGAGGATGGCCTGTTCGCCGCGCCCGATCACTTCGGTCAGTTGGGCGCGCAGCTTGCGGCTGAACAGCGTCAGGTTGCCCATGCGCAGCTCCTGGCGCATGTCCACGATGTCCACCGGCGGCAGGTCAATGGTCTGCGCTTCCGCTGAGAGCGCGTGGTAAGCGGGTGTGACGTGGAACTTCTCGGCCTGCTCTTGCAGTTTGCGCGCGTGGCCCATGATGCGCAGCGGCAGTTCCAGCAGGTGATAGTCGCCGCGCCGTGCGCGGTAGAAGGTGACCACGTCCGGCGTGGCCGAGCCGAGCAGGCAGACGGCGTCGAGTTGCCGGGCGTAGCGGATGGCGGCCTCGCGCGCGTGATAGGGCACGCTCTGCGGCGGATCCTGTTTATAAGCCTCGTCGTGCTCCTCGTCCAGCACGATAAGGCCGAGGTTCGGCAGCGGTGCGAAGAGAGCGCTGCGCGCGCCGATGACGATGTCCACCAGGCCGAGGCGCGCCCGCCGCCAGGTGTCATAGCGCTCGCCCTCGCCGAGCTGGCTGTGCCAGACGGCCACGCGCCCGGGGAAGCGGGCCGCGAAGCGGCGTACGGTCTGCGGCGTGAGCGAGATCTCGGGCACGAGGATGATAGCGCGCTTCCCCGGCGCCAACGCCGCCTCCAGCGCGCGCAGGTAAATCTCGGTCTTCCCGGAGCCGGTGACGCCGTGCAACAGGAAGATGGAGTCAGCGGATGAAACGGACTGCGCCGCAGCCGGAGGGGAAGCCTTTGTCGGTATCCGTTCCGGCGGGTTCGCCAGCCGCTCGATCCGTTGACGAATGACCTCCCACACGCGCGCTTGGTCTTCGGTAAGCGGCGGGGCGGCGTCGGGCACAAATTCCTGCCCGGCCAGTGGGTCGCGCCAGACCTCGGCCTCGCCCAGCTCCACCAGTTCCATCTCGGCCAGATCGCGCAGGTCTTGCAAGGTGCAGCCGGAGACGGCGTACACCCAGGCCACCTCCACCGGTTTGTTTTCGCGCGCCAGAAAATCTAGGGTGCTTTGCAGGCGCTGCGCTTTGGCCGGCGCGCGTGAGAGCGCGCCGCGAACCGCCTCGAGTTGCGGCGGCGTGGCGATCAGGCGCGCCGTCCTGACATGCTTGGCATGGACGGATGGCGGCTCCAGGCGGCTGCGCTTGGTGACCAGGCCGCGCCGCACCAGCGTTTCGATTGCAGAGCGCCAGTTCTGCCTGGGCAGCGCGCGGTCGAGCTGGCGCGAGCGGAGGGGGCCGCGTTCTTTGAGCAGGGTGATGATCGAAGATTGAAGATGGTTGGGTGAGGGGGCAGGAGACGCTGCCGCCCCGTCCTCGGCTTCGGCGAGCGAATACACGACCTCGGACCGCTTACTCAGGCCGGGCGGCAGCATCAACGTCAGCGCATCAATAAGCGAGACGAGGTAGGTGTGCGCGATCCAGTAAGCGAGGTCGAGTTGGGCACGCGTCAACACCGGCTCGGGGTCCACCAGGCCGATGACGGGCTTCGCGCCTTTCACGGGCGATGCCTCGCTCAGGCCGACGACGATGCCTTGTGCGTCGCGCGCCCCAAAGGGCACGGTCACCAGGTGGCCGGCTTTGAGTTGGTCGGCGAGGTCGCGGGGGATGTCATAGTGGAAGGTGCCGCTCAGGCCGGCGACGTTGACGGCGATTTCGGCGTACATGCCGGCAAGTATAGCGTGCGCATCGGCGTTTCGGTTCTCCATTGGCGCAATGCTTGCCTAGCCCGCCGTCCCATTCTCCACCGGCTTCGCCAGGCTGAGCGACAGGCGCGCGATCCGCAGGCCGTCCAGCGCCTCCACCCGCAGACGCAGGCCGTCGGTTTCCACCACGTCGCCCACCTTGGGCATGCGTCCCAGCCGCCCCAGCACAAAACCCGCAATCGTGTCGTAGTATTCGTCTTTCAGGCTCAATCCCAGGGTCTCGTTGACGGTCTCGATCAGCGTCAGGCCATCCAGCAATGCCGAGCCGTCCGGCAGGCGCTGAATCTCTGGCAGAGATTTGTCGAAGGGGTCCTGCACCGGGCCTACCAACTGCCCTATCAGATCGTCAAGCGTGACCAGGCCGGCGGTGCCGCCGTATTCGTCCAGCACAATGGCCAGGTGTTGCTTCCTGGCGCGGAACTGTTTGAGCAGGTTGTCCAGACGGATGGTGTCCGGCACAAACAACGCCTCGTGCATGATGCCGCGGATGGTGGTGGTGCGCCGCTCGTCGTGCTGGATGCGCACCAGGTCTTTGACATGCGCCACGCCGATGATGTGGTCGAGGTCACCCTCGTACACGGGGAACTTGGAGCGCGGGTTCTTGATGGCAAGGTGGACAAGTTCATGGAGCGGCGCGTCGGCGTCCACCGCCAGCATCTCCGTGCGCGGCACCATCAACTCACGCGCCGTCAGATCGCCGAAGTCGAACACGGCGTGCAGCATATCGCGCTCGGTGTCTTCCAGCACGCCGCTTTCCTCGGAAGCCTCCACCAGCAGCTTCAACTCCTGCACCGAGTAGCCGGCCTCGGAACCTTTCACCTCGCCCAGGCCGAGCAGGCGCAGGAGGAAAGCGGCCGAGCCTTTGAGCGCCCAGATGAAGGGGCGCAGGAGCGCGCCGACGACGAGCACGATCTGGCCGACGGCCAGCATGATCCGTTCCGGGTACTTGATGGTGATGGTCTTGGGCACCAGTTCGCTGACGACGACGCTGATGAAGGTGACGAGGAGGAAAGCGATCAGCGCCGAGAACGTCTGGCGCACCGCCGGGTCGAGCAAGTGCAGGGGCCAGTCGAACAGGCGGGTAAAGAAGGCGGTCAGCGCCGGCTCGCCCACCCAGCCCAGACCGATGCTGGCCATGGTGATGCCCAGCTGGGTCGTGGCGATGTAGCGATCCATGTCGCTCACGATGTGTTGCGCGGCGCGTGCCCCGCTTACGCCTTGCTTGACCAGCTCTTCCAACCGCGTCTTGCGCACGCGCACGATGGCGTACTCGGCAGCCACGAAGAAGGCGTTGACCGCCAACAGGGCGATTAACGCCAACAGACTCCAGAAATTGTCAACGGC
This sequence comes from Anaerolineae bacterium, assembly GCA_037442085.1. Classification (GTDB taxonomy): domain Bacteria; phylum Chloroflexota; class Anaerolineae; order Anaerolineales; family UBA6663; genus JANWXR01. The sequence goes on along the minus strand of JBBIQY010000086.1, from coordinate 6,856 downwards.
GAGCATCTTCACTACCGATACAATGAAATCGCAAAGCCGATCACCACCAACAGACCTGCCCACAACAGACCGGCGATGATCCAGCGCCCGACGTTCAGCGGGTTGCGATCCACCAGCTTCACCGGGGTCTCGAAGGGGGTGTCGGCCTCCAGCGCTCGAAAGCCCCAGACCGGGCCGATCAGCACCGCCATCGCTAACCCGCCGAGCAGGCCGCCGAGATGACCCCAATTATCAATGCGCGAGCCGGGCGAGAGGCCGATGAACAGATTGAGGGCGGCGATGAGCACGATGTTCGTCAGCCCGGCGCGCCCCCGCTCACCGAGCAGGCAGCGGTTGCGGTAAAGCAGCACGGCCTCCGCGCCGATCAGGCCGAAGATAGCGCCGGAGGCGCCCACCGATGGGAACGGGCTGAAGATCAGGCTGGCCACCACGCCGCTTACCCCGGCGAAGAAGAACAACAGCAGGAAACGTCGTGCGCCATAGGCCGCCTCCATCTCCCGCCCGAGGATGTAGAGGGCGTAGGCGTTGAAGAAGAAGTGCAACAGGCTGCCATGGATGAAGATGGGGGTGACCAGACGCCAGAGTTCGCCTTGGGCAATCAGCTCGTTGACCTTCGCGCCGAACTCGAGGAACGGGTCGAAATCTCCGGCGCGCGGCGCGATCAGGATCTGCCCGACGAACACCAGGCCGATGGCCGCCAGCAACGCATAGGTCACTCGAACGCGATAGCGCGGGGGTCGCAGACGCACGGACAGCGGAGGGGAGGGCGGCGCACCGGGCGGCAGATTCATGGCGGTTGGCGCGCGACGCTCAGAGCTTCACCCGGCGCGGATGAACGCGGCTGTGTTCGGCGGTGATGATGGCGATGATCTGATCCACGGTGGACTCCAGCGCCAGGTCGCGGTTGACAACACAGTAATCGAATTCGTCCATCCGCTGCAATTCGCGGCGGGCGGTGGCGATGCGCAGCTTGAGGCCTTCCGGCGTCTCCGTTTTGCGCTCGCTCAGGCGGCGCACCAGCTCGGCCTCCGTGCCGGGCGAGAGGAAGATCAGCACGGCCTCCGGCGCCAGCTGACGCACAGTGGCTGCGCCCTGCACATCCAGACGCATGATCACGTCGCGGCCCGAAGCCAGCGCCTCGCGCACCTGCTGTTTGGGGATGCCCTTGTAATCGTTATAGACGTGCGCCCACTCGAATAGCTCCTGCCGCTCGATCATCTCGGCAAACTCGTCGCGTGAGATGAAGAAATAATCCTTGCCGTGCACCTCGCCCGGACGCGGCGGGCGCGTCGTCGCCGTCACAACGAAATGAAAAGGCATGCGACGCTCTTGCATACGCTGCAGGACGGTATCCTTACCCACGCCGGATGGGCCGGAGATGACGATGAGGAGCGGCGCGCGTTGCGGATAATCAGACCAGTCGTCGGCCAAGCGCGGTTTCCTTGAGAACGGATGACGAGATTATTATAATGGACGGTGGTCGTCAGTCATCCACCATTAGTCATCAATCGGGCCTCGTCCTTGCTGGCTTAGCCTCGAGAATTCCCATGCCTTACTACGATTACTTCTGCCCCAATTGCCAAAAGCGCGTTTCGATCTTTCAGAGCTACGCCGATTATGGTGTGAAGCCGGTGGCCTGCCCCGAGTGCAAGAGCAGGAAACTTAAGCGCCAGATCAACCGGGTGCGGTTGATAAAGAGCGAGGAGCGCCGGCTGGACGATCTCAGCGCCCCTTCCTGGCTGGGCGACGTGGACGAGAACGATCCCCGGTCCATTGGGCGTGCGATGCGCCGGATGGGCCAGGAGATCGGCGAGGAGTTGCCACCCGAGTTCGATGAGGTCACCCGCCGGTTGGAGTCCGGCGAGTCCCCCGAGGCCATCGAAAAAGACATGCCCGAGCTGGCTGGCGGCGGCGACGGGATGGAAATGGGGATGGGCGGCGAGGAGGAGTGAGGTTGCGGGTTGAATGTTCGAACGTTCAATCTGCAACTTGCAACCTCTCGACGACCACCCGCCACACTTCTGCGTGCAGTTCTTCCGTGCTGCGCGTTGCGTCTAACTTTACCCAGCGTCCCGGCTCCAACTGCATGAGTTCATGATAGCCGGCGCGCACGCGCTGATGAAAGGCCAGGGCGTAATCGTCCAGGCGGTTCCACTCGGCGGCGTTGACCTGGCGGCGACTCAGGCCCAGCTCGACGTTCAGATCGAGGAAGATTGTCAGGTCGGGCGTCAGGCCGTCTGTCGCGAAGGCGGTGATCTGCTGCAGCGCGACCAGGTCGAGGCCGTGGCCGTAACCCTGGTAGGCGAGGGTGCTGTCGAAGTAGCGGTCGCTGAGGACCAGGTCGCCGGCGGCCAGGTGGGGGCGGATGACCTGCTCCACTAACTGGGCGCGGGCCGCCGAGTACAGCAGCAACTCCGCACGCGGGTGCATGGCCCGGTTCTTCAAGTCATGCAACACCGCGCGAATCTGCTCACCGATCTCCGTGCCGCCCGGCTCGCGGGTGAGCAACACGTTGTAGCCGGCCTGCTTCAGCCGCTCGGCCAGAAGCCTGATCTGCGTGGACTTCCCCGAGCCGTCCGGGCCTTCGAAGGTGATGAACATGGCACGACGGTAGACGGTAGGCGGCTGACCGCAGTCTGTGGTCTGCCGTCGGCAGTCTTCAGTCCCTGAAGATTCTGACCCAGCGCTTCGGTTCTTTGCCGTAGGAGTGCGAGACGAGATTGTGCTTGCGGGCCAGCTCGTGTTGCAGGCGGCGGATGTAAGCGGAGGCGGGCGTCAGGTCGGCGGACGCTTCGCCGCGCATCACCGAGTCAATCGCCTGCTGCGTCTCAGCCATCGCTTCTTCGACGTCGTCCTGGGGCGAGGCGATCTGCAAGTTGAACAGGTCGGAGAGGAAGCTTTCGATCTGGCCGGTGGTGTTGGCGCGCAGCACGTAGATCGGCAGGCCGCGTTCCTCAGCGTCCACGATCGGGCGCTGGTGCTGGCGGTAATAGGTCTTGAGCGTGACCAGCGCCTGCGCCTTGTCCACGTCATCTACCAGCAGGGCCGGGACTTTGAGCCGGCGCGCGGATTGCTCCAACCGGTTGCGGGCGATGCCGTAGGCATAGATGCGGATGGCTTCGGGCGCAGCGCCGGCGCGCAGCCCCTCCACTTCTCCATCCGTGACGCCGGCGCGCTCGCCCGGCGTTGCCCGGAGGCCGGCCTCGCGCGCGAGATGTTTGCCGTTGCCGCCTTCCCGCAGGCCGACTTCACGGGTGGTGTGCTTGATGATGGGGGGTGGCTGCCACTCCGGCGCGGCCTCTACGTGAATCTCGCCCTTTTCGTCGTAGGTACGCAGTTCCGGCGGCTTGGCCCGCCCCCGCAGCAGCGCGTCCACCGCCGTTGCCACGTCGTGGTGCACCGCCAGCCGGTCGCGGGCCTGGATCTCGATCAGCACATCAAAGGTGGGCGGGGCGCGACGCTCGAGCACCGTCTTCTGCGTGCCGCGCCGGCGCGCCTCCTCATCGGAGAGGGTCACACTTTCGATGCCGCCGACCAGATCGGCGAGGGTGGGGTTGAGCATCAGATTGTCGAGCGAGTTGCCATGGGCAGTGCCGATGAGCTGCACGCCGCGTTCGGCGATGGTGCGCGCGGCCTGCGCTTCCAGCTCGCGCCCGATCTCGTCAATGACGATCACTTCGGGATTGTGATTCTCCACGGCCTCGATCATCACCTCGTGCTGGAGCGCCGGCTCCCGCACCTGCATGCGGCGCGCGCGCCCGACGGCCGGATGCGGCACGTCGCCGTCGCCGCCGATCTCGTTGGACGTATCTACGATGACGACGCGCTTCTTTTCGGCCAGGATACGGGCGGCCTCACGCAGCATGGTGGTTTTTCCTACACCGGGGCGTCCCAGCATGAGGAGGCTCTTGCCGCTCTCGATGATGTCCTGAATGATGTCAATCGTGCCGTAAACGGCGCGGCCCACGCGGCAGGTCAGGCCGACGATCTGTCCGCGCCGGTTGCGGATGCAACTGATGCGGTGCAGGGTGCGTTCCATGCCGGCGCGGTTGTCGGCATCGAAGTCGCCGATGCGGGTGACGACGTAGTCAATGTCGGCGCGGCTGATCTCGTTGGGGGCCAGCACCACTTCCGTATCTACGTAGCGCGCCGTGGGCACGCGGCCTAGGTCGAGGATGATTTCGAGCAGATCGTCGGTGCGGTTGGCGGCGATGAGGGCAGCGCCGATATGTGGCGGGATGACGGCCATCAGGGCATGCAGATCGTCGGTGATTTTCTTTTGCATGGGTAGATGTCGGCCACACGGCAGCACGCACCGGCTATCGGCCGGTTTTGAGCTGGAGGGGGGCGTGTTCCCGTGCGGCTCAGTTTTGGTAGAAGGTCGTTCGCGACCGCGCGATCGGCGTGGTCGTGGTCGTCGCGGACGCCTCCATGGTGGGCAACGGCTTGAGCACCGGTTCGAGCAGTCGGGCGACCAATCGCTTGACCATCACGGCCTGTGACCCCAGGCATTCGAAGTTCGCCGAGCGGAGGATATCCTGCAGCCAGTCCTGGTAGCGGCGCACGCAGACATACACCGGGCGCCCGCCGCGGTTGGTGGTTGCCAGGTGATGCAGCGCCGAGTGCAGCATCGCTTCAGCTAGGTCGTAGGCCTCCGGGTGCAGGTAAGGCTCCACCCAGATGCCCGCCGGCCCGCGCCGCACGTCCAGGAAGGCGACGATCTCGCCGTCCTGCTCTAACACGTAGCCGCGCCCCGGTTTGGGCGGCGGCTCCACCTGCTGCACGAGCCGCGGCACGACGTTGTGATAGAGCATGGTCACCGAGATCGTGTCGGCGCTGGACGCCGGGCGGATCGGCACCGAAGGGTCGGCTACGGCTGTCTCGCCCAGCAATTGCCAGATGGTCTGGCGCGCATAGATGGCGAAGCCGGCGCGGCGCAGCGCTTCAAACTCACCGCTGGCCTCATCCACCTCAGCAATCAGGTGATGGCCACCGCGCTCGCCGGCCTCAACGGCCAAGCGATCCACCAAGGGCAGCCAGCCGGGATTGTCCTCGGACCAAGTTGGCGCGATGAACAGGGCGCGCGCCACTTCTTCGCCGGGGCGATGCCGCAGCTGGCCGAAGGCGGCGTGATAGTTATCCTTCCAGATCAAGGTGGGCGCGCCTGTGCCGGGCATCAGGTAGGCGAACAGCGCCTCCTGCAACGGCTGACTCTCGCGTGTCAACTTGGCAATGGAGTCCAGGCAGAGGCCCTGGTCGCTCAACTGCAGCACCAGGCTGACGTCGCGCCAGTCGAACGGACGAATCATCGGGTTTGCGTTTTCAGCTCCGAAGGCAGCGCAGTCTTGGAGGCGCGCTCGAACAGGGCCTTGAGCGCCGCCTGGAAGCGTTCCACTTCCCGGATGGTGCCGCGGCGCGTGGAGGGCTCACCGGGGTTATTGCTGGTCAGCATGGCCCGTTCGCGAAAATATTGTCGGTACAGCTCCGCCAGCACGTCTTCCTCGCGGCGCCGGCGTTCACGCGCAATCAGCTTGGCCTGCACGGGCAGGGGATTGGCTGCTTCTTCGGGAATGACTTCCGCCCAAAACGGGCTGTTCTCGTCCACATCCACCATACCGTACAATTCCACCACGTCTTTTCGGCGCACCCCGACGCACATCCCAAACAACGATTCGTAGCCGTCCTGGTTGCGCCGCCACCAGCGCACGGCCTCCGGGTTAGGAATCCACTCCCATTCGTAATCGCCCGGGTCGGCGCCGAAGCGGCCTGCCAGGCTGACGGCTTCGTAGGCGGCGATGTACTCGGGCAGGCGCTGCCAGATGCGGAGCGGCGCCAGCATCACCAGTTGCGTTTCCGGCATGCGCGCCAGTTCCGCGAATCGATAGTTCGGATTCTCGTTGACCAGGAAAGGCTTGGCCTTCGTCACCACAGACCTCCACGCCAGAGACGCAGCCGGCCGACGTGTTCCTGCATCTGCCGTTTCTGTTTGAAATTCTACCATGCCGGTTGGGGGGGAGCAATTGCGAACAGCCACGGGGCGGTTGGGTTGGAGGGCTGGCAGGCGTCAGGTTGCTGTCGCTTGACGCCGCTGGCCCGGGGTGTACAACTGGATCAATGATACAATTAGTTCAAAAGACTGATGGCAATCACCCTGGACTTCCGCGACCGCGAGCCGATCTACAGCCAGATCGTCGAACAGGTGAAGGCGCGGGTGGCTACCGGCGCGCTCAAGCCCGGCGACCAGTTGCCCACCGTGCGCCAGCTGGCCGCCGACCTGCGCGTTAATTTCAACACGGTGGCGCGTGCGTACCGAATACTGCACGAGGAGGGCGTGATCTCGACTCAGCAGGGCCGCGGCACCTTCATCCTCGACCAGCCCATCCCAACCGGCGCCGAGCAGCGCAAGTTGCGCCGCGCCCAACTGGCCGAGCTGACCGACCGTTATCTGGCGGAGGCTGAGCGGCTGGGCTACGAGCCGGACGAAATCCTGAAAAGCGTTGCAGTGGGCGTCGCCAATCGCAGGCGACCCACAAAGGAGTGAGGACATGTTTAACCTGGTGAACAAGACACGGCCCGAGCAAGACCCCTCGCCGCTCAACGCCGCAGTGCGGGGTGCCCAGGCCGCGCGCCTCGCCAACCCAGTTTCGGGGAGCGTGTTCGCAGCCGCTCTGACGCTGGCGGTCCTCGTCGGTATCACCGGCAGCAGCGCCGGCTGGCCGGATGTGGCCACCGGCAGCGTGGTCATCGTCATCACCTTGGTCGGTCTCTACGTGCTGTTCGCGCTGAAGATCGCCAACCAATGGGAGAAGGCCGTGGTGCTGCGCTTCGGCAGGTGGCGGTTTGCCGATTTGTGTGT
>JBBIQY010000085.1:0-16435 GCA_037442085.1 Anaerolineae bacterium | reverse complement strand
CTCAATTGTGTGTGGAAGTCGAAGACAGCGGGTATAGCAAGCCCGCTTTTTTGGCGCACAACCGCGAGAAAACCAATCTGGTGACCATTACCCGGGCGCGCAACAATCGCACGTTCTATCGCCCACCGACCACGCCCACGCGGGCGGCCCGCAGAGCGCCACTCCTTGGATTGCGCCGTGTTCAGATCGCGGCGTGAAGTCGGAGGCGGCGCAAGTTGCTCTAATCCAAAGTGACCGCTACGCAAGAATCACCGGATGGGCAGGCTACAAACAGCTTCCTCTTCGTCCGGTGACTGCCGCGGATAGCTAGAACTCCATTGCAGTTCAGCGTTTTACAGGAGAAAGGCGCATGTATTCCGCGTTCTTTCGGATTCTGCCAAGCATCATCGTTATTGTAGTCGCAATCATATATGCCTTCATACTTCCCGCGACCGCTCGCAAGTATGTGGTTGCCTTTAGCTTTGTCTCTGTAGCAGTTGCGGCAATTCTGGTTTGGATAGCCTTTGCTTTGCCAAAACCTGATATCCTTTTGGTCGTCATTTTCATGGCCTATTGTTTAGCGGCGGCGGCGTTTCAATCGTTCTTGCGTAGCCAAGGGCTGGGAATAACGCTCATCCTGCCATCGTGGTTGACCTTTGCCCTGATTGCACTTGGAGTTCTGATCATTCTTGCCAATCTGGTGATGGTCGGCTTGGTCTGGCGGTTCAGTTGATGACAAACCTGGCTGGGGCCAAGCTCTATCGCAAACTTCTGTTCTTCTTCCGTCCTCTATAGTTGAGCCATCACCTCGCCAGCATCCTCGCCATGCAGTAGTCGTCGGGGGTTGGCGCCGCAGACCTGCTCCAGCGGCATCGCGCCGATCTCGCACCCCTTTTTCCTCAACTTGACGCCGCACTCGCCAGCGCCTGCACCTGGATGGCCGCCTCGCCCACCAGGTCGGCCAGCTTGCGGCGCACCTCGGCGGTGAAGGCGATGCGCTCGTTGGGGAAGCGCATCTGCACCTGGTGGCCATTCTCGCGGATCAGGAACTCGAATTCGTCCGGCCCGCGCTGGGCAGTGAGGATGCGGTACACGGCGCGCAGCAGCTTGCGGTCGTGCTCTGCGTCGCCCGAGGCCTGCAGCGTGACGACGATGCGCTGCGGCTGCGTTGAATAGGTCGGGGCCGTTTCGCGCACGGCGTGACTATTGCCGTTGGGGCGAGTCGGGGTGTGATTGGACGGTGAGCCGTTGCCGTTGACCTTGGGGTCACCATTGCCCGCTGGGGCAGAAGGCGGCGGGACAACGCGCGGCGCGGGAGTGGATTCCATCAACAGCGCTTCGTCCTCATAAGGCAGGTCGTCGGGCGGGGGCGGGACATAGCCGGGTGGCAGTGCCTCTTCGTCGTCCGGCGCGGGCAGCCTCACCTCGTCGTCGGAGAACATCACCGACTGCGTCGGCGTGGGCCGGGGCGGCGCGGCGGCCAACGTGGTGAAGTTTTGCTCCAGCCGGTCCACCAGAATCTTGACCGAGTTGCCGCCTGCTGCGTCCACCTTACCGTAAATGGCGATGATCTGCTCGACGGCCAGCCAGGGCAGCACCTCGCGCCAGGTCCTGGGGAAGAGCACCAGCTCGAGCGAGCCTTGCAGGTCTTCGACGGTGACGAAGGCCATCTGGTCGCCCTTCCTGGTCAGGTGCGGGCGGATGTTGGTGACCACGCCGGCCAACGTCACCGGTTGGCCGTTCAGGTCTTCGGTGATCTGGCCGCTGTAATGTGTAATCCGGTCGCCGATCTTGTCCATCACGCTTTGCAGCGGATGGTCGCTGACGTACAGGCCGATCAGCTCCTTCTCCCACTTGAGCCGCTCGCGCTGAGAGACAACGGCTTTGCCCTTTGGCAATTGCACACCGCCAAAGCCTGCCGCGTCGCTCGCGCCGAACAGCGTCAGCTGCCCGGCCTCCTGCGCGCGGAAGTGCGCGGCGCTGGCGTTGATGATCTGATCCAGCGCCTCCAGCAGTTCGCCGCGATCGCCGAAAGCATCCAGCGCGCCGACCTTGATCAGGCACTCCAGCGCGCGCTTGCCGACGTGGCGTAGGTCCACGCGCCGGCAAAAGTCGTCCAGCGAGCGGAACTTGCCGCCCTGGGCACGCGCGTCCAGGATCACCTGGACCGCGCCTTCGCCCACGTTCTTGATCGCCGCCAGGCCAAAGCGGATGGCGGATTTCTGAGTGTTGAGTTTGGATTGAGCGCCGATGCCGCCGGTCTTTGCCTGCATCGCCTGTCCCTGGTTCGCCGTTCCGTCTTCTATCGAAAAATCAATCTGGCTGTGATTCACATCCGGCGGGCGGATTTCGAGGCCGAGCGCGCGGCAATCCTCCGCGTAGAGCGCCACATTGTCGGTGTCGTGCTTGTAAGCCGAGAGCACCGCCGTCATGTACTCGACGGGATAGTGGGCTTTGAGGTAAGCGGTTTGAACGGCGATCACGCCGTAAACAGCCGCGTGACTCTTGTTGAAGCCGTAACGCGCAAACTCTTCCCAATCGTGGAAGATGGCTTCGGCGGTCTCGCGTGGCAGGCCGCGCTCCACTGCGCCTTTGATGAACTTCTCCTGGTGCTTGAGCAGCGCTTCCTTCTGCTTCTTGGCGATGGCCTTGCGCAGGTCGTCGGACTCGCTCAGGCTGTAGCCGGCCAGATCCACCGCGGCGCGCATGATCTGTTCCTGGTAAACCGGGATGCCGTAGGTCTCGCGAAAGATCGGCTCGAGCGAGGGATGCCGGTAAGCCACCGTCTCCGCGCCATGCATCCGGCGGATGTAACTGGGGATGAACTCCAACGGCCCGGGCCGGTAGAGCGAGATCATGGCGATGATGTTGTCCAGCGTGCGGGGCTTCATCTGCATTAGGTAACGCTTCATCCCCGTGCCTTCCACCTGGAACACGCCCGGCGTCTGCCCGCGCCCGAGCAGCTCAAACGTCGCCGGGTCGTCGAGCGGGATGTTGCTCAGGTCGAAGCGTTGACCGTGGCGTTGCGCAATCAGGTCGCAGGCGCGCTGCATGATCGTCAGCGTGATCAGCCCGAGGAAGTCCACCTTGAGCATCCCCAGCTTTTCGAGGATGCCCATCTCGAATTGGGTAACTGTCTTGATCGGAGACTCGCCGACGTTGCCGGTGGGCCGGTGCAGCGGCAGGTACTCGATGATCGGCTTGTCGGCGATGACCACGCCGGCGGCGTGCGTGCCGACGGTGCGCACCACGCCCTCCATCTGCGCCGCCGTGTCAATCAACTCGCGCAGGTAGCTCCGCTCGCCCCGGGCCTCGGCGTAGAGCTGCTTGAGCGGCTCCACCGTCTCCAGCGCCTCGCGGAGGGTGAGCGGTTTGCCGGGGATGTTGGGGATGGTCTTGGCGACGCGGTCCACCTCCGGCAGGGGGATGTCCATCACCCGGCCCACGTCGCGGATGGCGGCGCGCGCGCCCAGCGTGCCGAAGGTGATGATCTGCGCCACCCGGTCGTCGCCGTACTTATGGACGCAGTACTCGAGCATGGCGCGCCGCCGGTCATCCTGAAAGTCCAGGTCAATATCCGGCATGGAGATGCGGCCCGGGTTGAGGAAGCGCTCGAAGAGCAGGCCGTGCGCCAGCGGCTCGACCATGGTGATCTCCAGCACGTAGGCCACCAGCGAGCCGGCGGCCGAGCCGCGCGCGCCGTACCAGATGCCCTGCTCGCGCGCGAAGCGGCACAGATCCCACACGATCAGGAAATAGGCAGCGAAGCCCATCGAACCGATCACGCTCAGCTCGTAGTTCAGGCGTTCCTTGATCGCCGGCTCGTCGGCGCGCGCGCCGTAGCGGCGCCGCAGGCCCGCGACGCACAGGCGGCGCAGGTAGCTGTCCGGCGTCTCGCCGGCCGGCACGGGGAAGTGCGGCAGGTGGTAGCCCTTGGTCTTGAGGTTGACGTTGCAGCGCTCGGCGATGAGCAGACTGTTGCTCACCGCGTCCGGGAACTCGGTGAACAGCGCCGCCATCTCGTCCGGCGGACGCAGGTAGTAGGAGTTATCCGACATGCGCAGGCGCGCCGGGTCTTTGAGCACGCAGCCGGTCTGGATAGCGAGCAGGATGTCCTGCAGACGGGCCTCCTCCTGCTTGATGTAATGCACGTCGTTGGTGGCGACGAAGCGGGCGTTGTAACGCGCGCCCAGCTCTAGCAACTGGCGGTTGAGCGCGGGCAGTTCCTGGATGCCGTGGTGCTGGACTTCGAAGAAGAACCGCTCCGGCCCGAAGACCTCGTAATACCAGTCGAGCTTGCGCTGCGCCTCGGCCGGGTTGCCGTCCAGCAGCAGGCGCGGCACCTCGGCGGACATGCAGCCCGTGGTGCAGATCAGGCCTTCGCTGTGCGCAGCCAGGAATTCGTGGTCAATGCGCGGCGAGTAATAGAAGCCTTCGAGCTGCGCGGCGCTGGCGATCTTGAGCAGGTTGAGGTAGCCGGTCTGATTCTCCGCCAGCAGCAGCAGGTGGTAGGCGCGTTTGTCGAGCTTGGGGTCGCGGTCGCCCATGCGGCGCGGCGCCAGGTAAGCCTCCACGCCGATGATGGGCTTGATCTCGTGCTCGACCGCCGCGCTGAAGAACTCGACGACGCCGTGCATCGTGCCGTGGTCGGTCAGGGCAAGAGCCGGCATGCCCAGCTCTTTGGCGCGCTTCACCAGCTTCCGGATGTTGCTGAAGCCGTCGAGCAGCGAGTATTCGGAATGACAATGCAGATGAACGAATGCCATACGACCCGGGCCGCGTGATCCGTAACCGAGGAGCGAAACGCGATTATAGCACTGCCAGACTCAGGCGCGACTCGATTTTCCGATCGGTTTGGCGTTGATAGCGCTGATGAGGATGGGATTTCCCCCCCGCCCCGCCCGGCGAACATGAGCGGTGAATCAATCCGGCGACTCGATCCGCCCCCGGCGGGTGATGATCAGCGTCATCAACTCTTCCAGCGTGTGGCAGGCGTTCACGGCTTCGGCGTCCAGCCAGAGGCGCACACCGGTGTCTTCGTGAACAAAGACGGCCGGCAACGGAACGCCCGCGATCCCGTATCTCCGCCGTAACTTGTCGCGGTGCAGGAACTCGACCGGGAGGCCCAGTGCCTGCACAAATTGCTTCCACTCCCGCCGCATGCCGAAGTGATCGTAGGTGACCGCACACAAACGGCAGGCGTACGTCTCGGGCGAGAAGATCTTGTGCGCCCAGTCGGCCAGCGCGTTGAATAGGCCGCTGTCGGCGTTGTAGACGAAAACCAGTCGGCGGGTCATGGGGTCGAAGGGTCCGACAATCGAGAGCAGCGGGGACATCTACTGTGGCTTGTAAACGCCATCCAGGTTCAATCCCACCATCCCTGCCTCATAGCTGCGTTTATCTTTCGGGCACAGCGCGCGGATTTGCGCCGGCGTGAGAATTTTGTAGCTCTTGATCTCCCCCAGCTTCACTCCGATGTCGTCCAGCCGCTCGTCGCTCCACATCCAGCCCACCCGGTCATAGGCGGCCAGGTTCAGCGGACGGGTGTAGCCGCGCAGCGTCTTGACGCCTTTGAGATTGTAGAAGTCCTCGAAGTAAGACATGACCAGCTCGCGCAGGCTGCGGTAGATCGGCTCGCGGAAACGCAGGCCGGCGAAGTTGCTCTTGGCGACCGCGCCCCAGAACGGGCCGCGCTTGTAGATGGCCAGCACATGATCGTCATCGTCGTCGGGGAGCAGGTCCACGATCAGCGGCGGATGGCCAAGGCGGCGCAGCGCGGCGGCGAACAGAGCGCCGTCGAAACAGTGGCCGGTGCGATCGCGTAGAAGGGTAAGCGGCGAGCGGTAGCGCTCTTCGCCGCTGTAAGGCACTTCGTCGAGGAAAGCCTGAATCCTGAGCGGGCTGGACAGGCCGCGCCAGAGGATGCGCTCGGCGGCGGTGAGGTGAGACTCGAATTGTTGCAGAGGTGTCATGAAAGGAGCAGAACGGAAAACGCCGGAAAGTGGTGGCGCATTTCCTCTCATTGCCCTGGAGGGAGTCTAATGCGTTTTGATCAGAAACTCGCGCAGGGTGCGCGCTGCCGGGCTGAGTGAGCGCCCTTTCAGCCAGACCAGGCCCAGGTCGCGCTTGAGCGACTGATCCGAGATGCGCACCGAGTGAATGTTGTGGGTGTCGATCAACGCCAGCTCCGGAACGAGGGCGACACCCAGGCCGGCGCCGACGAATTCTAGCGCGCTCGCCATCGCGCCGCCATCCAGCGCCACCTTCGGCTCGAAGCCGGCCCGACGGCAGGCCGAGAGCGTCACCTCGCGCAGCTTGTAGCCCTCCGGGAACAAGATGAATGACTCGCTGGCGAGGTCGGCCAGTTTGATCGTCTGCCGCTTGCCGAGAAACGGATGCTGCGCGCTGACCGCGAGCACGTAGGACTCTTGCAGGAACGGCATGCTCTCGACGCTATCCGGCACAACATCGGTTGCCACAATGGCCAGATCGAGCTTGCCGTCCTCGATCAGAGACAGCAGCGTGCCGGTTCCAGCCTCGCGCAGCATCACAGCCAGGCCGGGCCACAGCTGCTTGAACTGGGTGAGTTTAGCGGGCAGAATGTGCGTGCTCACAGTCGGCGGTGCGCCGAGGCTGGTCCTGCCCCGCTTGAGCGCGCTCCGCTCGCGCACTTCATTCTCGGCGGCTTCGACCGTCGCCAGGATTTGGCGGGCATAAGGCAAGAGCGCCCGTCCGGCTTCGGTCAGCGAGACTTTCTTGCCGATCCGATCGAACAACATCACGCCCAGTTCAACCTCCAGGGCGCGGATTTGCTGGCTGATGGCGGGCTGGGCAACATGCAATTCTTGCGCTGCCCGAGAGAAGTTCAGGGTCTCCGCGACCGCCACGAACGCGGTGAGATGCCTCAAGTGCATGGCACTTCTCCTGATGACGGGTGAAAGGATGTTCATCTGCAACTCTTAGGAAAGACTCATCAAGCAAGCAGCGGAGCCGCCGTTACAAATCGCCCGGTTGCGAGTCAAAATGTGGGCAGAATCCGCGGATTTCCGCGCATATTTCGAGAACAATAGGTTTTTCTTATCGTTACAAAGTATATCATATATTCCGCTTTTTATACGAAAGGTTGTACACTATCTATACATTTCAGACGTTTTGCAGCTAAATTGTGCAAAAGGAAACAATCTAGTAGGAAAACTCATTATGGTCATCTCTTCCAACCCCCTAACGAATGTCCTTGGCGGCCGCTCTCCGCTGCCTCTGCTCAGCCATGATGAGGAGATCAAGTTCGCCCGGAAGATCGCGGCCGGGCGCGCGGCCAGCAAGAAGCTGGCGCAAAAAGGGCTCTCGGCTCAGGAGCGCCGCGAACTGAAGCAACGGCTGGCCGAAGCCGAAGCCGCGCGCGAAGCGCTGGTGCTGCACAACATGCCGCTGGTGCTGAGCGTCGCCGGGCGCTTCCGCCATTCCGAGTTAGACTACGACGACCTTATCCAGGAAGGCGTGCTGGGCCTGATCAAGGCTGCCGAGCGTTACGATCCCAAACGCGGCACACGCTTTGGGACTCTGGCGGTGTGGTGGATTCGTCAGGCCATCGGCCGGGCGATTGCGAATACGGGCCGGACCGTTCGCCTGCCCGTCAACCGCGGCTGGAAAGTCGGCCAGTTGCGGCGAATTGCCGCTGCGCTGATGCAACAGAGCGGCGAGGAACCGCAACTGGACGAGGTGGCGCAGCGCGCAGGCGTCTCCCCCAGCGCCGCTCTGGAATTACTGCGCGATGGCCAGCCGACCATCTCACTGGACGCGCCGCCGACAGAGCCGGAAGACCGCACCCTGCTCGACCGCGTCGCCGACGAAACCGCACAGGATCCCGAGCGAGTGGTGATCGAGGCCGGCCTGCAGCAGGTGATTGAGGACGCGCTGGCTCGCCTGGATGAACGCGAGGCCGAAATCCTGAAGTTGCGCTTCGGCATCGGCGGCGGCGAGGCCAAGCCGCTGCGCGCCATCGCCTCCGAGTGGAACATGAGCCCGGAGGGAGTGCGCCAGATCAGCCAGCGCGCCATGAGCCATCTACGCGCCATGCCGCGCGTGCGCGACCTGGATGTGTATTTGGAGGACTGAAGCAGAGCGAGGGGAGCGGGACGACACCTACCTACAGTAAAATACTAAGGAAAGGACGGCGACAACTCCGTCCTTTCTTTGTTTGCCAATGGGCACTTGTCTGCCCTGAGGGCAATACAACCTCCGAAACGCCACGGCGCCCGCCGGCAGCTCGGCGCCGCTAATTTTCCTCCGATACGGCGCTAACAGACCTCTGATACCTCGCACCTACAATCCCACTCGAGTTAAGAAACAGAACATTCGGAGGCAACCATGGCTAAGATTATTGGGATTGACCTCGGCACCACCAACTCGGTGGCGGCCGTGATGGAAGGCGGCGACCCGACTGTCATCACCACCGCCGAAGGCTCACGGCTCTGCCCGTCGGTGGTGGCGTTCACGAAGACCGGCGAACGCCTGGTCGGGCAGACGGCCAAGCGCCAGGCCGTCATCAACGCCGACAATACGATCTACTCGATCAAACGCTTCATGGGCCGCCGCTTCGACGAGGTGGAGGGCGAGCGCAAGATGGTGCCCTACAACGTGGTGGCCGGGCCACGCGGCGACGCACAAGTGAAGGTGCCGATCAACGGCAAGACCTACACGCCTCAGGAAATCAGCGCGATGGTGCTGGCCAAGCTCAAGGCCGACGCCGAGGCTTACCTTGGCGAGCCGGTGACGCAGGCCGTCATCACCGTGCCGGCATACTTCAACGACTCGCAGCGGCAGGCCACAAAGGACGCCGGCAAGATCGCCGGCCTGGAGGTGTTGCGCATCATCAACGAGCCGACGGCGGCGGCGCTGGCCTACGGGCTGGACAAGAAGACCAATGAAACCATCCTGGTCTTCGACCTGGGCGGTGGCACCTTCGACGTGTCGCTGCTCGAGGTCGGCGAAGGCGTGGTGGAAGTGAAGGCCACCAACGGCGACCCCCACCTGGGCGGCGACGACTGGGATCAGCGCATCGTCAACTGGGTCGCCGATGAATTCCGCAAGGAGCAGGGCATTGACCTGCGGAATGATCGTCAGGCCCTGCAACGCCTGCGCGAGGCGGCGGAGAAGGCCAAGATCGAACTCTCGACCCTGAGCGAGACCGAGATCAACCTACCCTTCATCACCGCCGACGCCACCGGCCCCAAGCATCTTAACCTTCGTCTCAGTCGCGCCAAATTCGAGCAACTCACCGAGGACCTGTTGCGGCGCTGCCGCGGCCCCTTCGAGGCCGTGCTGCGCGACGCCGGCCTGAGTGCCAGCCAGATTGACGAGGTGGTGCTGGTAGGCGGTGCGACGCGCATGCCCATGGTGCAGGAGCTGGTGCGCCAGCTAACCAACGGCAAGGAGCCGAACAAGAGTGTCAACCCGGATGAAGTCGTTGCGGTCGGCGCGGCGATTCAGGCCGGCGTGCTGGCCGGTGATGTTAAGGACGTGCTGCTGCTGGACGTAACGCCGCTTTCGCTGGGCCTGGAGACGCTGGGCGGCGTGATGACGACGCTCATCGAGCGCAATACCACCATCCCCGTGCGCAAGACCCAGGTATTCTCCACGGCGGAGGACAACCAGACGGCGGTGGACATCCACATCCTGCAGGGCGAGCGCCCGATGGCGACGGATAACATGACCCTCGGCCACTTCCGGCTGGAGGGCATCCCCCCGGCGCCGCGCGGCGTGCCGCAGATCGAAGTGACGTTCGACATTGACGCCAACGGCATCCTCAACGTGACCGCCAAGGATAAAGCCACGGGCAAGGAGCAAGCCGTCAAGATCACCGCCTCTACCAACCTGAGCAAGCAGGACGTGGAGCGGATGGTGAACGAGGCGAAGAAGCACGAAGCCGAAGACCGGCGGCGCCGCGAGCTGGTCGAGGCGCGCAACACCGGCGACTCGCTGGCCTACACGGCCGAGAAGGCGCTGCGCGAGTTGGGTGACAAGGTACCGGCGAATGATCGCGACCGCATCGAGAAATCCATCGCGGAGCTGCGCGAGGCGATCAAGGGCGACGATGTGGCGCGGATCAGGCAACTCACCGAGGCAGTACAACAGGCCAGCTACGCGCTCAGTCAACAGATGTATGCCGGCGGCAACGGCGCCAAATCCGGCGGCGCGCAAGGCTCGGCCCGCGAACGTCGCGATGAGGGCGATGTGGTCGAAGGCGAGTTCCGTAGCGCGTAATCAGCCTGAAGCCCGGCTTCTCTCCGGAAGCCGGGCTTTCTTTTTCGGAACCCATCTCTAAACGGGAGGTCTGGCGAAGGCGCTGCTTTCGCCAGACCCGGATCAACCCTCCAGGACAAAGTTCAGAGATAGGCCCTTTGCCGAGAGCGGCTGTGACCCACCCTGGTCGTTTGGTTTACAATCCCCGACCATGCCGCTCGACGTTCCCCGCATCCGCGCCGTGCTCTTCGATCTGGATGGCACGCTGGCCGATACCGACGACGAATATATCGCCCGCGCCGAAAGACACCTCCGCCCCTTCAAGTGGCTGTTCCCGCGCCGCAACCCACGCCCGTTCCTGCGCTGGGCGCTGACGACGGCGATCTCACCCCTGAACACGTTGATGATGGTGCCGGACCTGCTGCACTTCGACGAGGAGCTGGTGCGCATCTCCAACTGGATCGCCGACCGCCTCGACCAGCAGGCCAAGGGCCACTTCGTGCTGATGGACGGCATCCGGCCGCTGTTGGCCGAACTGGCCGCGCGCTACCCCCTGGGCATTGTCACCGCACGGCCTGAGCGCGGCACCCGACTCTTCCTTGAACAATTTGCCCTTTTCCCGTACTTCAAGGTCGTCGCCCATGCGCAATCTGCCGTCCACACCAAACCCTTCCCCGACCCGGCACACTGGTGCGCCGAGCGCCTCAACGTCGCGCCCGAGCACTGCCTGATGGTGGGCGATACCGCCGTGGACATCCTCTGCGGCAGAAGCGCCGGCATGCAGACCGTCGGCGTGCTGTGTGGCTTCGGCTCACGCGCCGAGCTGGAACGGTACGGCGCTGACTTGATCATCGAGCACACGGTCGGCCTCAAGCAGGCGCTCGACGCCGCAGCCGCAGACCAGCATGAGGCCCGTTGAAAATTGCCCCTGGCTCGTCTACAATACCGCGCGACGCCAAGGAGGCGGCTCGCCAAGCGGGCCGTGCTCTATCCCATCCTTCTCTCAAGGAGCAGATAAATGAAGACGTATCGCCTTTTGAGCTTGCTCACCCTGGGCGCCTTGGTCTTGGCGGCCTGTGCGCCGGCCACCACGCCGCCGCCGCAGGATAAGCTGGCCGAGATTCTGGCGCGCGGCACCCTGGTCGTCTCCACTGATCCCGCTTATCCCCCGCAATCCGAGCTCAAGCCGGACGGCGTGCGCGCCGAGGGCACCAAGTGCGCCGCCGACCAGAAGACTGCCGGTGAACTGGTCGGCTTCGACATTGATGTCGCCGTTGCCATCGCCAAAGGCCTGGGGGTCGAGGCCTGCTTCGTCACGCCGGACTGGACGCTGATCACCGCCGGCGGCTGGGCCAACCGCTGGGACATCAGCGTCGGTTCGATGACGGTGACGCCGGAGCGCATGCGGGCGCTGTATTTCGCTCAGCCCTATTACACCACGCCCGCCGCCATCTTCGTCCACAAGGACAACACCTCGCTGACCGGCCCCGCCGACTTGGCCGGTAAGAACGTGGGCGTGTGCAGCGGCTGCACGTACGAATCCTACCTCAACGGCACGCTGCAAATCCCCGGCGAGACCATCAACTTCGCCGTGAAAGGCGCCAACATCAAAGGCTATGACACCGACTCCACGGCGCTGCAAGACCTGGCGTTGGGCGACGGCGTGCGCCTGGACGCCGTCATCACCGCCGAGCCGACCGGCCAGGGCTTCATCGCCGACGGCCAGCCGCTCAAACAACTGGGCGAGCCGGTGTACTTTGAATACCTGGCCCCGGCCATTGACAAGTCGTCCGCTCTCAGCCCGGTTTCGTTCCTCGCCCGGGTGACCGAGATCGTGAAGCAATTACACGCCGACGGCACACTCAGATCGCTGTCCCAGAAGTATTACCAGACGGATCTGACCAGCGCCGCCGCGACCTTCGACATCGCCAAACTCAACCAGAAGCCATAAACGAGCAGGTCGAACGGTGGGGCCTGTCGGCCCCACCGTTCCTGTCTGTACAACGGCTGAAGCGGGCGAGGGCCGGAGGCAACGGAATGTGTGACCTCCGTTCCAACTTCCAACGATCCGCTTGATCTTTGCCAAGGAGCGGGATTGCCTCATGAGCGCCTCCGCCACACGAACTGCGATTGCCGACCCCGACCTGGGGATGGGCCTGCAACTCCAGGCCGTTCAGCGCCGCGAGCGCCTCAGCGGCACGCTCCGGGTAGGCGCCGTCTGGATCGCTCTGATCCTGATCCTGAGCCTGGCCCTGTTGCAACTGCGGTTCGAGCCGGGCTACCTCTTCCGCCGCACGGATATCCTCTTCACCCTGCTGGGTGGCCTCTGGACGACCATTTACGTCTCGCTCGTCTCCATCGCCTTCGCCAGCGTCCTGGCGATTGCGGGTGCGCTGGCCCGGCTTTCATCCAACTCCATCGCCCAGGGCGTTGCCGGCCTGTACATTTCGGTGGTGCGCGGCACGCCGCTGCTCATTCAGATTTTCATCATCTACAACGGCCTGCCGCAGATCGGCCTGCAATTGCGTAATCTGGGCTATCCGGAATTGGGCCAGGCCTTCATCCTGGACGCCATCCCTGCCGGCATCCTGGCCCTCAGCCTGAACTACGGCGCGTATATGACGGAGATCTTCCGCGCCGGCCTGCAGTCCATCCACCACGGCCAGTGGGAGGCGGCGGAGGCGCTGGGGATGACGCGCGGGCAGCTCCTGCGCCGCGTCATCCTGCCGCAGGCGGTGCGCGTCATCATCCCCGACATCGGCAACCAGTTCATCGCCATGCAGAAAGACTCAGCGCTGGTCTCAGTGATGGGCGTCTGGGAGATCACCTACATCGCCAACCGCGCCGCCCGCCTCGACAGCCGCTACATGGAGATGTTTCTGAGCGCCGCCGCCTTGTACTGGCTGCTGACCATCGTCTCCACCTGGCTGCAGGGGTTGCTCGAAAAACGCATGGCCCATGCCTATGAGCGCTGAACCGGTCGCCCCCCTTATCCGCGTCCAAAACCTGCACAAGTGGTTCGGGATGCTGCATGTCCTGCGCAACGTCTCGCTGGACGTTGCGCCGCGCGAGGTGGTCATCATCATCGGGCGCAGCGGCTCGGGCAAGAGCACCTTCCTGCGCTGCCTGAATTTTCTGGAGCAACCATCCACCGGCAGCATCGCCATTGACAATGTGCAGGTCAAGCTGGCCGTTGGCCACCAGCCCGATCGCGCCGCCATCACCGCCCTGCGCCTGCGCACCGGCATGGTCTTTCAGGAGTTCAACCTTTTCCCGCACATGACGGCGCTGGAGAACGTCATCGAGGGCCTGATCACCGTCAAGCGGCTGAACAAAGATCAGGCCGTGGCGCTCGGCGAGAAGTTCCTCGACAAGGTCGGCCTACTGGAGAAGAAGAATGTCCATCCCATTCGCCTCTCCAGTGGGCAGAAGCAGCGCGTGGCGATTGCGCGCGCCCTGGCAATGGAGCCGCAGGTAATGCTCTTCGACGAGCCGACCTCCGCCCTCGACCCGGAGCTGATCGGCGAGGTGCTGGAAGTGATGAAGCAGATTGCGCGCGAAGGCACCACCATGCTCGTGGTCACGCATGAGATGTCCTTCGCCTACGAAGTGGCCGACCGCGTCGTGTACATGCACGAGGGCGCCATCGTGGAACAAGGCCCGCCGGAAAAGCTCTTCACCAACCCGACCGATAAGCGCACGCAGCTGTTCCTCGACCGTGTGATGGTGAAGAACGCCATGCTTTTGCCGCAGGGTAAAGCCGAGCCAAGGTAAGCGTGCTGATCACCTGCCTGACCGACTTCGGCCTGCGCGATGGAGACGTGAGCGTGTGCAAGGGGGTGATCAAAGGCCTCGCGCCGCAGGTTGAGATCGTGGATGTGACCCACCTGATTCAGCCACAGAACATCCACGAAGCGGCCGTGGTGCTGAGCCGCACCGCCTTTTACTTCCCGGCAGGCACAATTCACCTCTTCGTAGTGGATCCGGGCGTGGGCACGGCGCGGCGGGGGCTGGCTGCCCGCATCGGCGCGCACTATTTCGTCGGGCCGGATAACGGGACGCTGACCCTGGTGTTTCAACAGGCCGAGCAGCGCGGCTGGCCGGCGGATTTCGTGCACCTGACCGAACCCCGTTACTGGCGGCCCGAGGTCAGCCCCATCTTCCATGGGCGCGACATCTTCGCGCCAGTCAGCGCGCACCTGGCCAACGGTGAACCGCTGGCCGCCTTCGGGCCGGCGTTCACCGACCCCGTGCGGCTGCCAATCGCGCCCGCCCAACGCACGCCGAACGGTCTGCGCGGCGAGATCATCTTCACCGATCACTTCGGCAACTGCTCGGCCAACATCCGGGCGGAGGATCTGGCCGGGCTGGGCAAGGTGCGCGTGCGACTGCGCGGCGCGGAAATTGATGGGCTGGCCCGCACCTTCGGTGAGCGGCGGCCCGGCGAGCTGACGGCGCTCCTCAACCACGTCGGCGAACTGGAAGTGGCCGTGGTCAACGGCAACGCGCAGCAGCGGCTGGGCGTACAGGTCGGCGACCCGGTCGAGGTGTTGGCGTGGCAAACAAACTGACTTTGCCCAAAAACTCCGCCCCTGTAACCGTGAAGACTTCTCTTTACACCCGTGCCCGCCTCCGGTAGTCTGCTGCCACTACCCGCCGCCGATGGAATTACCGCTCGTCGTTCGCAACCTGACTTTCACGTATCGAAACCGGCCAACGCCCGCCATTCGCGACATCGGGTTTGAAGTTCGGCCCGGCGAATTGTTGCTCGTGGCCGGGGCGAGCGGCTGCGGCAAGACCACGCTGATGCGCTGTATCAACGGCCTGATCCCGCGCAGCTACAAGGGCGAACTCAAAGGCACGATCCAGATCTTCGGACAGGACATCCGCCCGCTGCCGCTGGCGAAAATCTCGCAATCCGTCGGCACGGTGCTGCAAGACCCGGAGCGCCAGATCCTCGGCGCCAAAGTCATCAACGAAGTCGCCTTCGGGCTGGAGAACCTGGCGCTGCCGCGCGCCGAAATCCTCGAACGCGTGGACGAGGCGTTGGCCTACCTGAAGATCTCGCACCTGCGCGAGCGCGAGACGTTCCTGCTCTCCGGCGGCGAGAAGCAGAAGGTGGCGCTGGCTGGCGTCCTGGCGATGCGGCCGCGCCTGATCCTGCTCGATGAGCCGCTCGCCAGCCTCGACCCGGCCAGCGGCCTAGAGACGCTGGCGTTGACGCGCCGGCTGGCCGATGAGGGCCTGGCGATTATGATGGTCGAGCACCGGGTCGAGGATGTGCTGAAAATTTCGCCCGACCGAGTAATGTTCATGATGAACGGCGCAATCCGTTACTTGGGTGACCCGGCGGGGTTAGTTAATTGGGTGGATTATCGCGAGGTCAAATTGCCAGCACGGCTGATCATTCAGAAAGCGGCGAGTGAGCCGCCGGTGGCCAACGAGCACCCCGGCCCGGCGCCCAGCGGCCCAGCCGCCGCGCCGGTTGAGCCGACATTGGTCGAACGTTCTGCACCGGAGGGGGGCGAAGCGCCGCTGGTGCTCGAGGGCGTTCGCGAACGCCCTGAGTTCGACTCGCAGCCAGCGCAACCGCACCGCGTTCGACCGCCGGCCGCCGAACAGCCCGATCCACAGGAGCAGGCCGCGCCGCTGGTCCGGTTTGAAAACGTCGCCTTCGGCTACGAGGCAGAGGCCGAGGTGCTGCACGGCATCACCCTCGACATCCGGCGCGGGGATGTGATTGCGGTGCTGGGGCCGAACGGTGCGGGCAAGACGACGTTCGTCAAGCACGCGATCGGCTTGCTCAAGCCCAAGGCCGGGCGCGTGCTAGTGAATGGGCGCGATACCCGCGAGGCCAGCGTGGCCGAGGTAGCGCAGACCATCGGCTATGTCTTTCAAAGCCCGAGTCACATGTTGTTTGCGCCCACCGTGCGCGAAGAACTGGCCTTCGGCCCGACGAATCTGCGCCATGCGCCGGCCGAGATCGAGCGTGAGGTGAAAGAGGCGCTGCGCATCGTCAACCTGGAAGATAAAGAACACGACTCGCCGCTGTCGCTGTCCTTTGGCCAGCAGAAGCGCGTCAGCATCGCGGCCATCCTGGCGATGCGCTCGCGGATCCTGGTGATGGACGAGCCGACGGCCGGACAGGACTATAAGAACTATCTCAACTTCATGGATGCCATTCTGCGCCTGCCCAACTTCGAAGCCATCTTGT
>JBBIQY010000084.1:0-16584 GCA_037442085.1 Anaerolineae bacterium | reverse complement strand
GCGCGGCCCTCTCCTTAGCGAAGCCGAAGGATCAGGACGCTATTTCCCGTTGAATCCGGTAGAACCGCACGTGGCAAACGACTGTGAGAATAACCCGGCGCTGCGCCGGGTTTGTGTTGTCTGATTGCAACTTCACCGCCCATCGTCTATGATTGGCCCACTATAGATTCGAACTCATGTGCAATTGTGAAACATCGAGCAGTAAAGAACGATGTCTGATTTGACCCCAAACGCCCCAGTGGCGGCTGTTGACCCGGCCTTGAATTCCAAAGTGATCATCGGCGTCCGCTTCATGCGCGTCGGCAAGGTGTATCACTTCGACGCCACCGATTTCGACGTCCGTCCCGGCGACCGGGTGATTGTCGAGACCACGCGCGGTCGGCAGCTGGGCGAGGTGGTGCAGTTCATCCCGCCCGAGGCGCGCTCTGTGCCGGACGGCGGTTACAAGCGCATCGAGGGCCTGGCTTCTCCGCGTGATCTGGCGATGGAGGCGTACTGGAAAGCTAAAGAGACCGAGGCCATGATCAACTGCCGTGCCCGCGCCGCCGAGTTGCACCTGGCTGACGTCAAAATCATCAAGGCGGAATACAGCTATGATGGCTCGCGCCTGACCTTCCTCTTCAGCGGGCCGGACGAGCAAAACGGCAACTCGGCCCGTGTGGACCTCAAGTCGTTGAAAGAGGACATGCAGGCGCTCTACCCACAGCAATTCATCCAGTTCCGGCAGATCGGCCCACGCGACGTGGCCAAGCTCATCGGTGGGCTGGGGGCCTGTGGGCTGGAGACGCGCTGTTGCTCGCTGTTCCTCACCGAGTTCAGCCCGATCAGCATCAAGATGGCGAAGGAGCAGGGCATCTCGCTCAACCCCGAGGAGATCACCGGCATGTGTGGGCGGCTGCGCTGCTGCCTGGTCTATGAATACGAGCAGTACGTCGCTGCGCGCAAGCGATTGCCCAAGCTCAAGAAGATCGTGTTGACGCCCAAGGGCGAGGGCAAGGTGGTAGACCTCAACCCCCTCAAAGAGACGGTCTGGGTGAGTATCCAGGAGGGCGAGGTCTGGCGTAGCTATGAGTTCCACAAGAATGACCTTCAGCCCAAAGAGGAACTCGAGGCCTTGCAGAAGAAAGCCAGCAGTCCGTGTGACCGTCACACCAGCGGCGGCTGTGATTGCGGCAAGGCGAAGAAGAAGTGAAACCGTGCCGGGATAAGGGCTGGCTTTGGTCTCTTGTCCCCTCTCTCCTGTCTCCATGAGCGCACTCGGCAACTTCGACGACCTCGGTTTACGCACCCCCCCGCAGCGCGTCGTCTCCCTCGTGCCCTCAATCACGGAAAGCCTGTTCGATCTCGGCTGCGGCGAGCGGGTGCGCGGCGTCACCGATTACTGCGTCTTCCCCGCCGACAAAGTTCGTGATCTGCCGAAGGTCGGTGGAACCAAAAACCCCGACCCGGGCCGCATCAAGGCGCTCCTGCCCGATCTGATCATCGCCAGCCAGGAGGAGAACCGCAAAGAGGTGGTCCAGGCCCTCCAGGGCGAGGGCTTCAAAGTCTGGCTGACGTTTCCCAAGACGGTGGCCGAAACCTTTGAAGTTTTGTGGGCCATCATCCGCCTGTTCGACGTTCCGCACATGGGCCAGGTGATTGACACGCTCGAGCGAGTCTATGAGTATGCAGCGCTGGCCGCCGAGAACACGCCGCAACCCAAAGTGTTTGTTCCCATCTGGCGCGAGCCGAAAGCGCCGGATAAGCCGCGTTGGTGGATGACGATCAATCGCGAGACTTACGTCCATGACCTGCTGCGGGTGTGCGGCGGCGCCAACATCTTCGCCGACCGCGAGCGTCGCTACCCTCTGGCCGCCGACCTCAGCGGGGCGCCGGTCGAGCTGCTCGATGCGGAGCGCGACACTCGTTACCCGCGTGTTACACCGGCGGAAGTGGCCGAGCGGGCGCCGGAGGTGATCTTGCTGCCGACTGAGCCCTATGCCTTCGACCAGGCCGACCTGGTGGCGTTTGACGATTACGCCGAAATCCCTGCCGTACAACACGGACGGATCCATCTCGTGGATGGCACACTGCTCACCTGGCCCGGAACACGGGTCGGGAAGGCGCTGGCAGAATTGCCCGGTTACTTTAACTTTGTGACTTCGGGGTCATGAGTGCGCCGTGATGATGACGCGAGCCTTCACCGAGCGCGATCCCAGCAGTACAACCGAGAGCGTGTCCAGCCCGTTTACATTGCTTATGCGGGATGGGTCTATGAGGTCACGGACTGCCCGAGAGGCGGCACCGGGCGGCACGAACAGCTGCACTTTGCCGGCGCTGACCTAATGCGTTCCCTGCAAAAGCCCCGCAATCTGACGAAGTCTTCAGCCGGCCCGGCGTCAGGCGAGTAGGTCGGCTGATCGCCGGCTGATCTGGGTCATTCAGGTGACCCTTCCCACCCTGAAGGTATCACTTCTCTTGACGATGACCCCCCTGAAATGATAAGCTTTGTGTAGATAAATCCGATAAATCAAATTGATAGGCGGATATGTTTTCAGACCGACTCGACTACGACTTGCTGCGTTACTTCGCTGAACACCAGAACCTGCGTGAGAACAGGCTCCCATCCACGGAGGAGCTGGGCCAGGAGCTAGGCGTCAGCATTGGCAAGCTCCGTGAGCAGTTGGAGGTGGCACGCGCGCTGGGCCTGGTTGAAGTGCGGCCCAAGACCGGTATCCGGCTCATGAACTACAGCTTTGCGCCCGCCGTGCGCGCCAGCCTGATGTACGCCATCGCCAGCCGCAACGCGGAATTCGAACAGTTTGGCGCGCTGCGCAATCACCTGGAAGCCGCCTTCTGGCACGAAGCCGTGTCCCGCCTCACGCACGACGACCATCGCCACCTGCGCTCCCTGGTCGAGAGCGCCCGCGCCAAACTCAACGGTCGGCCCATCCAGATCCCGCATGCGGAGCATCGCGATCTGCATCTCACCATCTTCAAGCGGCTTGAGAATCCCTTCGTGCTGGGGTTGCTCGAAGCGTATTGGGACGCTTACGAGGCGGTGGGCCTCAGCCGCTATTCGGACTACGGCTATCTGCAGGAAGTGTGGGATTACCACGCACGCATCGTCGAGGCGATCGAAGCCGGCGATGTGGCGCTGGGTCACCAGCTTCTGATCGCGCACACGGATTTGTTGTCTCATCGCCAGCCGTCCGGCAACGGTTTTTCGGCGCCGGATCGGATGGCTTCAATTGGCTAAACCAAGTTGAGTTGGGGTTGGGAGTTGGGGCAAGCGTCCCCGGCCCCGCCCCTGATTCCGAGGAGAGACGAGCATGGCAGTCAGTGATTTGCCGGCGGCCCAGCCCGCCGCCGAACGTCCGCCAGTGGTCAACATGTTTGCCATCATGGTGGCGACGAAGAACGGCTCCGGCAGCCAGACGGCGAACACCGCCCTGCTGCGTGCGCTGTTCAAAATGGGCATCCCGGTCAGCGGCAAGAACCTGTTCCCTTCCAACATTCAGGGATTGCCCACCTGGTACACCATCCGCCTCAGCGCCGACGGTTTCACCGCGCGTCGCCCGCGCTCCGAAATCGTCGTGGCGATGAACCCGGCCACCGCCATCGAGGACTATCAGCAGGTCGAGGCCGGCGGCGTCTTCCTGTACGCAGACGATATCAAGCTCGAGCTGAATCGCAAAGACCTCTCGCACTACCCGATCCCGGCCAGGTCCATCCCGGCCAAGTACGAGAAGGACTCCAAGCTGCGTGGGTACGCTGCCAACATGGTTTACGTCGGCGTGTTGGCCCATCTGCTTGGCATCAGCCTGGACGATTTGGAGGGCGCGCTCAACTTTCACTTCAAGAACAAGCCCAAGCCGGTTCAGAGCAACATGCAGATCATCCGTGCGGCGGCGGAGTGGGCGGCGCAGAACCTGACGAAGACCGATCCCTTCAGGGTCGAACGGATGAATCGGACCGAAGGCCTGATCATGATTGACGGCAACACCGCCGGCGCGCTCGGCGCGATCTATGGCGGCTTCACCTTTGCCGCCTGGTATCCCATCACCCCGGCCACCAGCCTGGCCGATGCCCTGACCGCGTATGCCGCTCAGTTGCGCAAAAGCGAAGACGGTAAGGCCACCTACGCCATCAGTCAGGCCGAAGATGAACTGGCCGCGCTCGGCATGGTGCTCGGCGCGGGCTGGGCAGGCGCGCGCGCCATGACCTCGACCTCCGGCCCCGGCATCTCGCTCATGTCCGAGTTTGCCGGCTTCGGCTACTACGCTGAAATCCCGGCGGTGATCTGGGACATCCAGCGCATGGGCCCGAGCACCGGCCTGCCCACCCGCGTCTCCCAGGGCGACGTCCTCAAGGTCTACTATCTTGGCCACGGCGATACCAAGCACGTCTGCCTCCTGCCCGCGAATCCGGCGGAGTGCTTCGAGTTCGGCTGGAGGGCCTTCGATCTGGCTGATCGCCTGCAAACGCCGATCTTCGTCCTGAGCGACCTGGACCTTGGCATGAACCAGTGGATGAGCCCACCGTTCGAGTATCCCGAGCAGCCCATGGATCGCGGTAAAGTGCTGGACGCCAAACAGCTCGATGAGCTGGGTGGTTTTGCGCGCTACAAGGACGTGGATGGCGACGGCATCCCGTATCGCACCTTGCCGGGCACCCCTCATCCGCTGGCCGCTTACTTCACGCGCGGTTCCGGCCATAACGAGAAGGCCGGTTACTCCGAGCGCCCGGACGACTGGATGAAGAACATGGAGCGCCTGAACCGTAAGTTCGAGACGGCGCGCAAGATCGTGCCTCAGCCGTTTGTGCAGGAAGTGGACGGCGCGCGCCTGGCCTTCATCTCCTACGGCTCGGCGGATCCCGCCGTCGAGGAGGCGCGCTGGCGATTGGATACCCAGCACAAGATCAAGACCTCTTACTTGCGCCTCCGCGCCCTGCCGCTGGCCGACTCCGTCAAGGACTTCGTTGCGGCCTACGACCGCGTGTATGTGGTGGAACTGAACACCGACGCGCAGATGTATCAGCTCCTCCGCCTGCACGTCGGCGGCGAATTGGAGAGGCGCTTGCGCCCGGCCAACTGGAGCGATGGCCTGCCGTTGACCGCCCGCTGGTTGACGGCTCATATCCTGAAGGCTGAAAAGGAAGTTGCCAAATGACCGTCCCTGCACCCGCCAGAAACCTGAATGCTCTCGGCCTGCCCCGAACCGATTACAAGGGCGCGCCGACGACGTTGTGCGCCGGCTGCGGCCACAACTCGATCTCCGACAAGATCGTGGATGCCATCTGGGAATTGGGGTTGCGCCAGGAACAGGTGATCAAGCTCAGCGGCATCGGCTGCTCGAGCAAGAGCCCAGCCTACTTTCTGGGCCGCTCGTTCGGCATCAACACGCTGCATGGGCGGATGCCGTCCGTCGCGACCGGCGCGCTAATTGCCAACAAGACCCTTTACGGCATCGGCGTCAGCGGCGATGGCGACACCGGCTCCATCGGCCTGGGCCAGTTCAAGCACATGCTGCGCCGCAACGTGCGGGTCGTATACATTATCGAGAACAATGGGGTATATGGCCTGACCAAAGGCCAGTTTTCCGCCACCGCCGACGTCGGACAGGAGTTGAAGAACGTCGGCAAGAACGAACTGCCGCCGATTGACCTGTGCCTGGAGGCCATCGCGGCCGAGTGCGGCTTCGTGGCCCGTTCGTTTGCCGGCGACCCCAAGCATGTTACCGCCCTGATCAAGGCGGCGCTCCACTATCGCGGCACGGCCGTGCTCGACATCATCAGCCCGTGCGTGACCTTCAACGACAAAGATGACTCGACCAAGAGTTACTATTGGGGCAAGACCTACGACGAGCGCATCAACGACTTCTCGTTCGTCATGCCCCAGGAAGAGATCATGATCGAGCAGGCCGAGGGGGAAACGTGGGAGGTGGAGCTGCACGACGGCTCCCGCATCGTGCTCAGGAAACTGGCCAAAGGCCAGCACGACCCGACCGATAAATTTGCTGCCCTGCGCCTGTTACAGGAAGCACGCGACAAGCAGCAGTTCATCACCGGCCTGATCTACCTCAACGACGAGCGGCCCAGCCTGGCCGAGCTGGCCAACCTGGTGGATACGCCGCTGGCGTTTCTGCCGCAGCAACAGACCCGCCCATCGCCGGCCTCCCTGGAGAAGTTGATGGCGGCGATGAAGTAAGCGAAACGCTACGTTTCGTGATGAAGCCGCCCGGGAGACCGGGCGGCTTTTTTGGTTCTACCGGATTTAACGGGAAATAGCGTCCTGGTCCTTCGGCTTCGCTCAGGAGAGCGCCGCGCCCTTCGACTTCCCTTCGCTCCGCTCAGGCCGCGCCCTGAGCTACATCCTGAGCGAAGTCGAAGGATTGCCGAAGGGGTACGCGGCGCGCAGTCGAAGGACGCGGGCATCATCCCGCCAAAGTCGGTGAGCCTTTTTTGTTTAGCGCCCGTCCGGCGGC
Source organism: Anaerolineae bacterium (assembly GCA_037442085.1). GTDB lineage: Bacteria > Chloroflexota > Anaerolineae > Anaerolineales > UBA6663 > JANWXR01. The sequence continues at coordinate 10,117 of JBBIQY010000084.1, read as the reverse complement.
CCCAGCGCATCTCATGTCGCGGCGAAGGGCCCGGCGCGCTGCGCAGCCAGCGCCAATATCTCGGCCAGCGCTGCGCGGGCGGCCGCCCGCTCGGCGGCGCTCAGGGGCAGGGCGGCGAACTCGGCCTCGTCCAGCACTTGCGTCGTCCCGTCCACGCCCACCCATACATCCAGCGCCAAATCCTCGTGCGTCAGCTCAGAGTCGAAGAATCGGGCGGGGCGCGTGATGTTGCAGTACCAGCCGCGCAGCGCATTCGAGCCGGCGGCATATATCTCGAAGACGTTGTACCAGCGGTCGCTGTAGAAATGCTCGATGAAGCGGTCGCCGCGTTCCAGGACCGTGTAGCCCAGGTCGAGCCGGTCATCGCGCGCGAAGTACGCCTCCACGGTGACGGCGGTGGGGGTGCGCGCCAGGACGCGGCCCATCCAGCGGTAGGTCTCTTCGCCGCTGGCGTTCAGCTTGCGGACGATGATCTCGCTCATGGCGCAGTCTGTGGCTTGAGCGCGGGCCGGGGCCTGGCTAGGTCTCGAGGCCCAGCGCCTGCAACAATTCGGCCACGTGTGCGCCGAACTCGGGCGTGGCGATCATCCCCTGACGGCGTGGGCGCGGCAGCTTCACCGCCAGCTCCCTGGTCACGCGGGCGGGCCGCGCGCTCAGCACGATCACCCGATCGCTCAGGTAAACGGCCTCTTCCACATCGTGGGTGATGAACACCATCGTCTGTTGCAGTTGGGCCCACAACCCGAGCAGCCAGTCCTGCAACTCGCGACGGGTCAGCGCGTCCAGCGCGCCGAACGGTTCGTCGAGCAGGAGCACATCGCGCTCGGTCAGCACGGTGCGCAGCAACGCGGCCCGCTGGCGCATCCCGCCGGAGAGGGCCGCCGGGTAGGCGTCCGCAAATGCCTCCAGCCCGAACAGCGGCAGGCGTGCGCGGGCGCGGGCGCGGGCCTCGGCGCGCGGCCGACCGCGCACTTCCTGTGCCAGGATCACGTTGTCCAGCACCGTGCGCCATGGCAGCAACAGATCGCGCTGCGGCATGTAGCCCACGCGGCCGGGCTGGGCCGGTTCGCCGTCCACGCGAATCTCGCCGCTGTCCGGGGTCAGCAGGCCGACGATCAGGTTGAACAGCGTGCTCTTGCCGCTGCCGGATGGCCCGATGAGGGTGACGAACTCGCCCGGCTGTACACTAAACGACACGTCCGCCAGCGCCGGCACAGTCAGGCCGTTGCCGTGGAAGGTCTTGGCGACGCCACGCAGTTCGAGCTTGGGGGGCATAGCGGGAAGACCGCTGATGGCGCTGAGGCAGCGCTGATCTCGCTGATTGGACTCGGATCGGTGCGATCAGCGGCCCTCAGCGCGTTCAGCCTTCCTCTACGGCAGGAACTCGTTCGTGAACGCGGCTGCCGCGTCAATCGGCGCGTTGAGCACGCCGTTCTCGGCCAGCCACCGCGAGTAGTTGTCCCACACGCTCAACTTCTGCTCGCCCCAGCGCGGCGCCTCCCCGCGGTAGCGCGGCGAGAGCCAGGCCTGGCTGGCGCGCACCAGTTTCTCATCCAGCTCGGGCGCGGCCTTGAGCAGAAGGCTCGCCGCCTCGTCCGGGTTTTCAATCGCAAAAGTATAGCCGCGCGAGACGGCGCCGACGAAGGCGCGCACCACCTCCGGCCTCTCTTTGATGGTTTGCTCACTGGTGATGAGAATGGGCGTGTAGTAGTCGGGGATGCAGTTGAACCACTCGGACATCATCTCGATGTTCAGCGCCAGCCCCTGCTGTTGCGCCTGGATGCCCTGCCAGGCGTAGAAGATCCACGCCAGATCCGTCTGTTTCTCGGCGAGCAGGGCCAGCGGATCGCTGAAGCCGGTGTTGACCACCCGCAGTTGGTTGAAGTCGCCGCCGGCGCACTCCATGAGGGCGATCAATGTCGGCGCTTCGAACGGGCTGCCGAAGGAACCGTAGCGCAGTCCTTCCCAGTCGGCGGGCGAGTCCGCGCCCTGCTCGGCGCGGGTGGCGAAGCCCGAGGTGTTGCTCTGGATGATGGCCGCCAGCGAGACGAGCGGCGCGCCCTCGTCGGCGCGGGCCAGGGTCACCTGTTCCTGGAAGCTGACGCCGAAGTCCGCCGCTCCGCCGACCACGGCTTGCTCGGCGAAGACCTCACCCGGCTGGATGATCGTCACCTGCAGGCCGGCCTCGGTGAAGTAGCCTTTCTCCTGGGCTACGAAGAAGCCGGTGTGGTTGGTGTTCGGCACCCAGTCGAGCATCAGGGTGACGGGGGTCGGCATGGCCGGCGTCGGCGTGGGGGCGGCGACTCCGCATGACGTCAGGCCTATTGCCAGAACGAGAGCTATGGGTGTCATGATGCGCTTCATAAGCATGACCTCCTGTTGGTTTTTATTCACGGCGCGGGCTTTGCGGCGCATAAGGCGACGAACGCGCCCGCTCCGTAGCCGGTTTGAACTTCCAACGCCTCGGCGTCGAAACTCGCCTCGGCCTGCGGCGCGCCGCTCAACGTCTGCCGCGCGCCAATCACCTCGAAGCCTGCCTGCTGCAGGTGCCGGATCATTTCGTCGCTGCTGTGGAAACGCGCCTGGCGATAGAACGGGTCGGCGTCTTTGCCGGCCTCGTACTTCCGGCCCAGCGGGCTGTTCCGGTCAATCAGGCCAACGACGAGGCGTCCGCCGAGCTTGAGCACCCTCCAAATCTCGGTCAGCACGCTGTGCACGTCGGGCACAAAGGGGTCCACCGTGACGAGCAGGGTGAAGTCGAACTGCCGGGTGCGGAACGGCAGCCGCTCACCGAGAGCCTGGCAGACGCCGATCCCCCGACGTCGGGCGAGCCTTAGCATGCCGCGCGCCGGGTCAATCCCAAAGCGAACCTCAAGCGACTCAGCAAAGCGGCCCGTGCCCACGCCCACTTCGAGGCCGAGGCCGTGCGCCGGGACGAACGGCCGCAGGGCGCGGCTCTCTGCCTGATAGACCGGCGCGTTTTCATCGTACCAGCGGTCGTACTCGTCGGCGCGTTCGTCGAAGACACACATAGGTGAGATCAATAGATGCCCGCCTCCTCCCAGTGCTGCGTGCGCTGGGCGGAGTGATACCAGGGCAGGGCGGCGCGCTCGATCCCGTACGCCAACACATACAGGCCGATGCTCAGGACGGCGGTCGCCGCAATCGCCACAAATACCTGATCGGTGGCGAGGGCGTTCTTCGAACGCAGCAGGTACAGCCCAAGGCCCGCCGACCCGCCGACCCACTCGCCAATGGTCGCGCCGACCACGCTGTACGTCACGGCCACCCGCAGGCCGGAGAAGAAGGCCGGGAGCGCTCCCGGCAGCCGCACCAGCCGCCAGACCTGCGCCCGCGTTGCGCCCATCGCCCGCAGCAGCGCCACGTGATCGGGATCGGCGGAGGTCAGCCCGTCGGCGGTGTTGATGGCCAGCGGGAAGAAGCAGATCAGGATGACAATGATCACCTTGGGCAGCAGCCCAAAGCCGAACCAGATGATGAGCAGCGGCGCGATGGCGAGGATGGGCACGGTTTGCGAGGCGACCAGCAGCGGGTACAGGGCGCGGCGCAGGAACGATGAGAAGTCCATGGCGGCGGCGATGAGCACGCCGACGATGATCGCCAGCGCCAGGCCCAGCACGGTCTCCAGCAGAGTGGTAGCGATGGCGCTGCCCAGCAGCGCGCGCGTCTTCCAGCCGGCCTGCACGACCTGCGCGGGCGAGGGCAGGATAAAGGCCGAGAGGCCGCTGCGTTCGGCGACGAGCTGCCACAGGAGCAGAGTGAAGCCGATGAGCAGCAGCGGTGGGTAGACTTCCTGGAACCAGCGTTGGCGCGTCATGTGATCTGGGGCGGCGGCTGAACACTTCTGCACCTTCAGCGAGAGCGTGGCCAACCGCCGAGTGTCTGTTGGCGCGGCTCAGCCTCTACCCTCCTTCAGGCACAGGGGTCGGTCGGCGGTGCTTCGCCACTTTCTCTTCGATGGTTGTGCCGCACGTCTGATCGCCGATTTTGATGAAGGTCATCACGCGCTCCGCTCCGGCCTCCAGGCAGGCCAGGTGTGCGGCCTTCGCCACCTCGAGCAGGCGGTCGAGCGGACCTTCCATCACGGTCTCCATCGGGCCGACCTCGTAGTGCACGCCGCTGTTGGCGATGACGGCGATGGCGCGGTCCACGACGGTATAGACATCCTCCACCAGCGGCAAGACTTGCACGGCAACATTGACGGTGCGATTGGGGTCGAGTTCAGGCATAACCTTTGCGAGGCCGGTCGGGTCCGGGCGTCTGCTGCTTCAGCCGACAACCCTGGAAAGACCCGGCAGGCCCGGCCTCCGGCTTACGTACGTTGGGCGGAGTGGATGACGAGCAGCAGGCCGGCGGTCAGCGCGATGCGGGCGAGTGGCTCGGTGAGCGCGTTGCTCACGCCGCGCGCCGGCCCGGAGAGGAGCGCCTCGCCGCACAGCGGGTAGCGCAGGCCGTGCGTCACGATCCCCAGCACGTCGCCGTCCAGCGGCAGCAGGCTGACCGTATCGCCCGGCATGCCGGACACTGCGCCGCCGGGTGGACGGATGAGCCAGGCGGTCTGTGAGCCGTGCCTTAGCTCGACGTGCACCTCCACCAGCTTCGGGTGCTTCAACAGCAACAGGTTGGCGAGCGTCATATCCAGCCGTCCGCCGAATGCGCCTAAGACGATCAGGGTCGTCGCGCCGCGCGCGGCAGCCTCCAGCAGCGCCAGCTCGAGGTCGGTCTCGTCCTTGTCGCGCGGGTGGCGCTTCAGCACTGCGCCGGCCTGCTCCAGCGCGTCGAGTTCGTCGGCGGCCAGCGAGTCGAAGTCGCCGATGACCAAGTGCGGCGTCAGGCCGAGCGCACGACAGTGCCGCGCCCCGCCGTCGGCGGCGATGAGCAGATCGGTAGGCTGGAGGAGCCGCAGGGCGGTCGCCGGCTCCGGCAGGTCGCCGTTGGCGAAGATGATGGCGCGTTTCATTCAAACAAAAACACCCTCTGGCGAGGGTGTAAGTGTTGCGTTTCCACTGTTATCCCTACGCCGGCATTACCCGTCAGGTTCAATCGGTCGGTGTTTAGTTGCGCTAAGGCAGCCACACCCTCTCAGCCGGGCTTCACCCAGCTCCCGTATTTCATTGTGCCGTAATCTTATCGCGCTGCCGTGACCTCTGTCAAACGGCCCATCATCCATCTCCCGTCAGGGGCAGGGGGTCGCCCACCAGCGATGGGGAGGTACACCGATTTCGCCGGCCTCAGCGACTGCCTGGTCAATGGCCAGAACTTTCGGCATGCGGATGAGCAACGCCGGCCCGTGTCGAATAGTGACAATTGACACTGCCTCGCTCCGAATAAAGTCGGGTATGCTTGCTGCCGGGCCGCTCGCCTCGGAGCGGCGCTTTACGGATGCACGAGTTGGCCGTCACCCAGAGCGTTCTCGAAATTGCCCTGCGCCACGCCGCGTCGGCCGGCGTAGTGCGTATCACCGCCGTGCACCTCGTCGTCGGCCAGCTCTCATCCATCGTGGATGACTCGGTGCAATTCTATTGGGACATCATCAGCGCGAACACAACGGCGCAGGGCGCGCGCCTGCACTTCCGTCGCATCCCCGCCGAACTGCGCTGTTGGGACTGCGCCCATCAGTACCTGCTCGCCGGCGAAGACCTGGCCTGCCCGGCCTGCGGCAGCCTGCGTGTGCAGGTTATCGCGGGCGATGAGTTTCGTGTCGAAGCCATTGACGTGGAGCCGGTCGCCGCGCCGGTTGGGCCGGCCGCGGTGCCGGCGGGAGACGACTCACCATGACTCAGCGCATCACCGTCGTCGAAAAAATCCTCAGCGCCAACGATCGCCTGGCCGAGCAAAACCGCGCCCGCTTGGATGCCGCCCGCGTGCTGGGCCTCAACGTGCTCGCCTCGCCCGGCGCGGGCAAGACCAGCCTCATCGTCCGCACCATCCAGGCCCTTTCGTCCTCGCTCAGGATCGCCGTGATCGAGGGCGATACTGCGCCCGTGACAATTGACTCCGACAAAGTGAGCGCTGCCGGCGCCGCCGCCGTCCAGGTGAACACCGGCGGGGAGTGCCACCTGGACGCGGTGATGGTGGCAAACGCCTTCAGCGCCCTGTCGCTCGAGGGCCTGGACCTGCTGATGGTCGAGAATGTGGGCAACCTGATCTGCCCCGCCGCCTTTGCGCTCGGCACTCATCTCACCGTCCTGGTCGCCAGCGTGCCGGAAGGCGCCGACAAACCCTACAAGTACCCGGGCATCTATCGCGGGCTGGACGCGCTGATCCTCAATAAGATTGATCTGCTACCCTACGTGGAGTTCGACTTGCCCTACTTCCGGCGCGGCGTCGAGATTCTCAACCCCGGCGTAAGTTTCTTCCCGCTCTCCTGCCGCACCGGCGAGGGCGTAGAGGCCTGGACGGAGTGGCTGAAGCAGCAGGTGGTACCGTCATCACCATTGACAACAAAGGCGAACGCTCTCGGATAACGCCAGTTAACGCCGCTGCCCCCTGCTGGCGATTGTGCCAGAGATTGTCATAGACGAAACGGGCTGACGGCAGCCTTCGTGCACGTCGCCGGATTGGGCGGGTGCATTTCTATTATTTGGCAGGCTGCACCCTGATCCTTCGGCTTTGCTCAGGAGAGCGTCGCTCAACGAGCGGCGTGCAGTCGAAGGGCGGCTAAAAATCTGGAATGCACCCGATTGGGCGGCCGGGAAAATGGTGGGCGCTTCCGGTTGCGCTTCTGCTGACCTCATGGCTCCAGATACAGCTCAGCCGAGTCGTCGTCGTAAGCGAACAGCTCGGCGTACCGCCCCCAGTTGATCGCCGTGTCCAACTGCGCCTCGGCCAGGTCACCGAAATCTGCCTGCAGGCGCTCGTGGAAATAATTCCAGGCCACGCGATGGTTGTCATCCCGCTGCAAAACCTCATAGATCCACTGGATGATGGGCAGGCGCAGGATGCGGCCGGCGACGATCTCTTTGCGCGTCAGGATGCTGGCCTCGGCGTACGCTTGCCCGAGTGGCGTGAGCGTCAGGTCGCCTTCCTGGACGGTGAGGAAGCCGAGCAGCTCGCCGGCCTCGACCACGGGCAGCAGCATGTCCAACCCCATCACCAGGTCGTCGCTCAGGCGGTACAGGTCGGCGCGCCCGCCCTCTTCGACCAGTTTCTCGGAGAGGCCGGCCAGGGCATTAAGGCGCGCCAGGGGCAGCGGCTGCGTGCGGCCGGGCTGGCCGGGTGCGGTGCCCAGGGCGGCGGCCTCCGGCTCGGTCTTGCCGGCCACGGCGGCATAGACCTTATCCACCAGCGCCTGGAAGGCCATATCCTTACGGTGGCGCGGGTGGCGCAAGGGGACGGCGATCTCGGTGACGATCCGGCCGGGGTCCTTGTCCATCACCACGATGCGGTCGGCCATCAGCACAGCCTCCTCGATATTGTGGGTGACCATCAGGATGGCCAGGGTTGGGATGGCCTTGTTCAGCCACAGCTCCAGCAGCTCGCCGCGCAGGGCTTCTGCCGAGAGCACGTCCAGGGCCGAGAAAGGTTCGTCCAGGCAGAGCAGCTCCGGCTCGACGGCCATGGCTCGCGCGAAGCCGACTTTTTGGCGCATGCCGCCGGATAGTTCACGCGGATAGGCCGACTCAAAGCCGTCCAGGCCGACGGTGTCAATCAGCTTCAATGCTCTGGGGGCGCGTTCCACGGCCGGCACCCCGCGCGCCTTGAGCGCCACCTCGACGTTCTCCTGAACCGTCAGCCAGGGATACAGCGCAAAGGTCTGGAAGACGATCGTGGCATAGGGGTTGACGCCGCGCAGGGGCTCGTCGCGATACAGCACCTCGCCGGACGTGGCCCGGTTGAGGCCGGTGATGGCGCGCAGCAGCGTGGACTTGCCGCAGCCCGACGGTCCGAGCAGACAGACAAACTCGCCCGGCCGGATCATTAGGTTGATGTCGCGCAGGGCAACGAACTTTCGCGCACCCCGGCCATAGGCCTTCTCGAGGTTGCGGACGGTGAGCAGTGGTTTACCGTTCATGATGGGGGCCAGCATTGTCATGTTCGACCTCCTGGCGGTCATTCCATGCGGAAGCGCTCTTCCGCCAGGCGATAGAGCCGGAGCCAAAAGAGCCGGTTGATGAGGACGACGGCGACCACCAGCGCCAGGGTGGCCGCCAGCAGCAGGGCGTAATCGCCCCGGCCAGTGGACTCGGCGATCAGGGCACCGACGCCTACGGTCGTGCGCACCTGCCCTCCAAATTCCACATGCTCGGCCACGATGCTGGCGTTCCAGGCGCCGCCGCTGGACGTGATAGCGCCGGTGACGAGGTACGGGAACAGGGCCGGCAGGATGAGAGTGCGCCAGCGGTCCACACGAGACAAGCGCAGCAGGTCGGTGGTGTGGCGCAGGTCCTGCGGGATGGCCGAGGCGCCGGCGATGACGTTGAAGAGCAGGTACCACTGGGTGCCCATGAGCATCAGCGCGATCGCGGCGATGTTCAGACCGCCGGGCAGGTTGAGCAGGAAGAGCAGGAAGACCGGGAACAGGGCCGTCGCCGGAATCGCAGCGATGACCTGGACGATCGGCCCCAGCACGGCGGCCAGACGACGATTGGTGCCGATGGCCACACCGAGCGGGATCGTCCAGAGCAGCGCAAGGGCCAGCGAGGCCGTGACCCGGGCGAAGGTGGCCAGCAGCCCAAGGCCAAGCTGGGCCCAGGCGCTGCCGGGAAGCGTGATCAGCATTTCAACGGCGCGGTAGCCGCCATACACGCTCAACGCGCTGAACACAAGCGCCAGGCCGAGCAGAGCCCAGGCCGGCCGTGGTTCAGCAGCGGAGTCACCGGGCGTTGGCGGCGCTGGCCAGTTACGACGGAGGGCTGCGTCCGCTCGCTCCATGAGCGGATGCCAGAGATGCGCGCCGAACTGCTGCACCAGCCAGGAGCGTGACAACAGGTCATAGAACCAGGACTGGGGCGGCTCATCGCCCTCGGTCATCTCGACCTTGAACTTGTCTGCCCAGGCCAGAAGCGGGCGCCAGATGAGTTGATCGAGCAACACGATCACAAGGACCAAGGCGCTGATGCCGTAGAGCACGGCGTTCAGGTCTCCGGCGCTGGCGGCAGTCTGAAGGTAAGAGCCGAGGCCGGGCAGGCGGAAGTCGCGGCTGCCGACGGTGAAGATCTCGGCCGCCATCAGAAAGAACCAGCCGCCGGCCCAGCTCATCATACTGTTCCAGATCAGGCCGAGCGCGGCAAAGGGCAGCTCCAGCGTCTTGAAGCGCAGCCAGGGGTCGAAGCGGAAGATGGCGGCGGCTTCGCGCAATTCGCCCGGGAGGGTCTTGACCGACTGGTAGAAGCTGAACGTCATGTTCCAGGCCTGGGAAGTGAAGATCAGGACGATCGCCGCAAGCTCGGTGGCCAACGCATCCGGCAGGATGGCCGTCAGGCTGAGGAGCACGACCGGCAGGAAGGAGAGGATGGGCACGCTCTGCAGCACGTCGAGGAGCGGCATGAGCACCTTCTCGGCAGTGCGGTTGCGGGCGGCGACGTAGCCGTAGATCAGGCTGAACAAGAGCGAGAGCAGGTAGGCGGCCAGCATGCGCCCGACCGAGAGCAGGGCATACCAGGGCAGCGCCGCCGGCGAAAGCGAGATCGTCGGCCCCTCGATGACCGGCGGCGCGTCCAGGGCCAGCCGAGCGCCGAGATAGAGCAGGGCGACCAGGCCGAGCAGGATCAGGCCGTCGCCCAGGGTAAACGTCGGGGTTTGAGGCAGCGCAGGGCTGTAGCGGAAGCGCCGCATGATCACCTCCGGGTAAACGCCTCCTCCCACGCCGGGCATGTGGGCGCTCACCCGCAGGTGCGCGGCCGATGTCAGGCGGGGGAAGGTCGGCTACGTAGCGATGAATCGTCTGGGCTGGACATGTCTATAACGGGAGCCGAAAGGAGACGAACGACGCGAGTATACGCCCGGCTTGCAGGGCCGTCAACTTCCAGCTTCATGGGGGTGCATTTCTATCATTTGGCAGGCTGCGCCCTGATCCTTCGGCTTCGCTCAGGAGAGCGCCGCTCGTTGAGCGGCGCGCAGTCGAAGGGCGGCCAAAAATCTGGAATGCACCCCT
>JBBIQY010000083.1:0-16777 GCA_037442085.1 Anaerolineae bacterium | reverse complement strand
TGGCACGCGTATGGCGAACCGTGCTCTTGGCGGATTTGCGTTTCTTACCCGGTTTGGCAGTCTGTTTTGGCATTCCGCCATCTTACCCGGATTCTGACTTGACGGAAGGCCTAACTTGTAGCCAATGCGTTTAGGGGTTTCTAGGGGCCGAAGGCCCGCCATCTGTTGCTGGCAGAACGTTCATGTTTCCCTGCGCGCCCTGCCGCCTCGTAAACCGAAACTGCTATCGGATCAACGTTTGGTCGTTGCGCATTCTCGTCTATACTTAAGCCACCTTCACCCCTGACCTGAGTCATAGTATGCCACCTTCCACCATCAGCCGTTACGAAATCCGCGCGGAGCTGGGCCGCGGCGGAATGGCCAGCGTCTATCGCGCTTTCGATCCACGCTTCGAACGCGAGGTCGCTATCAAGCTGCTGCCCGCTGACCTGCACCTGGACGAAGGCCTGCGCGCACGCTTCGAGCGCGAGGCCAAGACCATCGCCATGATCGAGCATCCCGCCATCGTGCCGGTTTACGATTACGGCGAGGATCACGGCCAGCTCTACCTGGTGATGCGGCTGATGACCGGCGGCTCGCTGGCCGACCGACTGCGCCGCCACGGCGCGTTGCAGGACAGCGAAGTCCTGCGCATCGTCAAGCAGGTGGCGGGCGGCCTCGACGCCGCGCACGCCAAGGGCATCGTCCACCGCGACCTGAAGCCGGGCAATATCCTCTTCGACGAGTACGGCAACGCGATGATCTCGGACTTCGGCATCGTCAAGCTGACGCAGGCCAGCGTGGCGTTGACGCAGGCCAGTTCGCTCGTCGGCACACCCGCCTACATGAGTCCTGAACAGGTGCGCGGCGAGGCCAATATTGACCGACGCAGCGACCTGTACTCGCTGGGCGTGATCGTCTTTGAAATGCTCAGCGGCCAGTTGCCGTATGCGGCCGACACGCCTTATGGCGTGATGATGAAGCACGTAGCCGAACCGGTGCCGCGCCTGCTCGATACCAAGCCCCACCTCGCGCCGGATTGCCAGGCCGTGATCGAGCGGGCGATGGCCAAGACGCGTGAGGCGCGCTTCAGCACCGCCGGCGAGCTGGCCTCCACCCTGACGCGCGCACTGCGGCGCGAGGCCCGTCCGGCGCCCCCTCCCGTCCAGCCCGCCCTCGAGCTCGAGCCGACGCTCCTGACCACGTCTTCGCCCGAATTGCGTGAGAAGATCGCCGCCGCGACACCGCCGCCCGCAGTGCAACCGACCCCGTCGCTGACCCCCCCCGCCGCCGGCGCGCGAGTCCATCGCGCCGCAGCCGGCTCGGCGCCAAAGACCGGCCTGGCTTTTGCCGGTTATCGGGTTGGGCCTCGCCGGCTTCGGCCTGGTCGCCGTGGTCGTGGGCGTGTTCGCCTTCAGCCTGCTCTCCAACAACGGAGAGCCGGCGGTGAACCTGCCGACTCCTGCACCGACCGAGGCGCAACCGACCGCCGTGGTGGCCGCCGCAACCTTCACGCCCTCACCGTCTCCCGCCCCGACCGACACGCCGGCCCCAACGCCCACGCCGACCCTCCCGCCGCTGGTCATCGAGCCGGTCTCCATCGCGCCCATCGCCAACGGCGTGCTTTCCGTGGATTACGCCAAACCGCCGACGGGCCGCGTGGAGCTGGGCGGCGTCACGTTCGACCTGGATGGGCGCGCCTTTCGCAGCCAGGCTTCGCCTGCGCCGAACAACACGTTTCCGACCAGCGCCGCGTTGGAAGTCTCATTGCCGCGTGTCGAGCGCCTCTTTGTGCTGGTCACGGCAGGCAATGCCTTCCGCCGCTTTCGCGATAAGACCGTTGGGCAGATCGTGCTGACGTTCGACACGGCCCCGACCTACACGGTGGATTTGGTGTTGGGCAAAAACCTGCGCGAATGGCACCGGCCCGATAATGTGGTGAACGTCGCCCCGGAAACCTCCGAGGTGTGGCGCGGCCCGATCACGAACTTCCCCAATCTCGTCGGCCACCTGGATATGCTGACGATCGTTTTGCCTGCTGACTGGCACACAGCCACGCTGACACGGATTGAGTTTTTGGACATCTCCGAAATCACCGTCAATTCACGCGACCCGGCGATCACGGTGTCGGGCGTGGCGGTGGAGCACCGGTGAGGCGAACAGACTGAGGCAGAGGTGCGTCCTTCGAGCGCCGAAGACCGCGTCGGTACCGGCAGGTCAGGGTCTGGCACTCATCGCGTCAAGCAGTGGATATACTCCCAGCACGTTCCCATCCACATCCAGTTGTAACCAGTTGGTGTGGCCCCACTCGGCAGGAAGGCCATTGAAGGCGAAGAAGACGACGGCGGTCACGCGCGGGTCGGCCAGCCACGGCGTCCAGCCGGCCTCCGGCCACTGCGGGTAGCGGCCCCCGTTCCCGTGCAACGCCAGGTCCATATAGTCGGCGACGACGTGCACGCCGGGCCAGTTCGGGCCGGCGTCGCGCGCGTTCGCGTCCACGCTTTCGGCGTGCCGCCAGCCGGTCTCGGTGATCATCACCTCCAGGCCGCGAATGCCGTACGACTCCAATTTGTACAGCTCCCATGCGTAGGCGTTGATGCCGCGATTGAACAGGCCGGCAGGCGGCTCGAGGCGCGCGGGGTTCGTCGCGCCGTTGAGCAGATCAATCTGAAAGGTCTGCGCCCACGGCCCCTCGCTAAACGGGCCGAGCGGGTACGGGTGCGACCCCCAGACGTCAATCGCTGCGAACACGCCGGGTTGGGCGGCGCGCATCTCGTCCATGAACGTCTCGGCGTCAATGTACGTAAAGCCGTTGATGAAGGGCTGGCCGTTGGTGTGGGGCGAGAAGTGGTCGAGCGGGGCGTTGAGCACTTTCACCTGCGGATCAGCCTGCTTGAGGGCGGTGCTCACCTCGAGCAGGAAGCGCGCGTAGGCGGCGGGGTCGGCGCGCCCGCCCCACTCGTCGCCGTGATTCGGCTCATTGCCGATGATGACGTAGCGCGGCCCCGGCGGCCAACGGATGGCGGCAACGAACGCGGCGTAGCGTGAGGCGACGGTGAGATAGCCGCCGTCCGCGTCGGCAGGTGGGGCGTTCCAGTAGCCGGCCCGGCGATCGAAGGTCGTCGCCAGGCGCAGCAGGGGCTGCAGCTCCAGCTCCGCGCACAGATCGAAGAAGGATTGCCAGCGCGCCGGGTCCAGGTCATCCAGCCGCACGAGCTGCACCACATAGCCGCCCGCGCCCACGGCCTGCCGCGCGTAACGCAGGTGCTCCGGCCAGAGCGCCATGGGCCAGGCGTTGCGACCATCGTCCAGCAGCAGGTGAACGCCGAGCTTGTTGGGGGGCGAGGGCGTGGCAGTCGGCGCAGGCGTTGCGGTTGAGGCGGCGGCCTCAGCACGGGTAGCGGCCGGTGTGGCGGCGCGGGTAGGAGTTGCTTCGGGCGGCTGGGTTGGCGTGGGCGGGCCTGGCACGTGCCACAGGCAGGCAGTCAAGCCCAGCAGCAGCGTCAGGCTGAGAGGTTTGAGGGGAGGCATCATCCGGTGCGTTCTGCGAAGTCTGAAATCGTTGCCGGGCGAGGCAATCGTAGCACGGTCTCCGGCGAGCGCGGCCCGGCCTGCGGCATTCGATATCGGCGCCGATTTCTCTCCCCGTATCACATCGTTCGCAGTTTGCGAGAGCTAACTAACGCCAACCAGCCAGTACGGCGTCGGCCCCTATAATTGACATAGCTTGGTGGTGGGCATACCCAAGTCGCTCTCGGTGGGCATTCGCGACATGCCGGTGGAATGGGCGTCCCGGGCGTGCCCACGAGTCGTGCATAGGGTCTCTTCGCGAGCCGGCGACTCCGCCGAGCGCATAGTCGCTGACGTGTTGCGCGGTTCGGAGAGATCGTTGCCTTTTACTCTGTCCGTCAAAGTCACTCGCCGCTTCGGGTGAGTTCCGTCATCATGCATAGTCTTTCCTCCTCCAAGATAGCTCATTGGCCGTCCATGCTTTCCTTCTGGCTCAGCGCGCTGATGGTGCTGGCCGGCTCGGCCTGCGGCGTTCCCACGGCGCGGCCCACCGCGACATCGGCGCCGCTCGCCCGGGAAATCCGCCTCTATAACTGGGCCGACTACATGCCCCAATCCGTGCTGGAAGCCTTTACCGCCGAAACCGGCATCCGCGTGAACTATGTGGCCTATGAGTCGCAGGAAGAGGCTATCGCCAACATTCGGGCCGGCGAGGTCTATGATCTCGTGGTGTTGGAAAAGGACCTGCTCCCCATCGCCATTGAGGGTGGGCTGTTGGCCCCGCTCGATTACCGCAACATCCCCAACTTCAGGAACGTTGCTCCCAACTTCCGTGACCTGGCCTATGATCCCGATAACCGGCACTCTATTCCCTTTCACTGGGGCACGACCGGCCTGCTGGTGCGCTCCGATGAAGTCACGGTTCCCATCCGGCGCTGGGCCGATCTGTGGGACCCGCGCTGGGACGGCCGGGTGGTCGTCTGGCCCATCCCGCGCGACTTGTTCGCCATTGCATTGAAGTCGCTTGGCTATTCGGCCAATTCCGAAGACCCGGCGCAGGTGGAAGCGGCCCTGGCGCAACTGCTCAAGCTCAAAGCCTCGGCGATCTTTCTGGATAACACCGCCCCCAGCATTACGCCGATGCTGGAGAGCGGCCAGGCGCTCATCGGCGTCGGCTGGGCCTATGATGCGCTGACGGCCCGCAACGGGGGCCTGCCCATCGAGTATGTCCTGCCCCAGGAGGGCACTATCCTATGGGGCGACCACCTGGTCATTCCCGCCAACAGCCCGCGCCGGCACGAAGCAGAGCTGTTTCTGAACTTCATCCTCAGGCCGGAGATCAGCGCCCAGATCATCAATGAAAGTTACTACCCGATGGCCAATGACGCCGCTCGGCCGTTCATCCTGCCCGAACTGCTGAACGACCCGATCATCTTCCCCCCGAACGATAGCTTGGCAGATGTGGAGATTATCCTGCCGCTTTCCCCACAGGGGCAAGCGCTGTACGATGCGCTCTGGGAACGTTTCCTGGACGCGATGCCCTGAGGTCACCATTTATCACATGACCGAACCCTGATGAGTATACCTTCTCCAATATACTCCCCACCGGCCCAAGCCGCGCCGGTATTGCGTCGCCAATTTCTGGCCCTGCTGGGTGGCATCTGGCTGGCCGCGCTGATCCTGATCATCGCCGGTATTTATATTTTCACTTTTCGAGTCGAGCAAGATACTTGGAAAGTGCGCCAGGACGAAGCCGCGCGCCACACCGCGGCTACGGTGGCCATGGCCGTGCAGCGCGTGGAAGACATCCTATACACCACCGGCCAGTTCGGGATTGATGAAGCGGCGGTTGATCCGGCCGGCTTTCTGGCAATTCTGCAACATAACCCGTCTCTGCTCGAAGTGATCGTGTTGAACGAGAACGGGCGACCATTGCACAGCGCGCACCGTACCTCGGCGGTGCTGGCCAACCTGTTCACCATCCCCCAGGCGAGGTGGTATCAAGTGGCCCGGAGCGGCCAACGGTTCGTCAGCTCTTTGCAGTTCACAGCGGCGGATGAGCCATACCTGATCATGGCGCTGCCGGCGCCGGGAAGGCACGTGGTGGCCGCGCGCTTTAGTATGAACGTGCTGCAACAGGGCGTGACCGACATCCGCTTTGGGAACACCGGCCAAGCGTACATCATAGACGGCGAAGGCCGCATCATCGCCCACACCGACTCGCAGCTTGTCGCAGCGCAGACTTACCTCACCCACCGGCCCGAAATCATCGCCCTGAGCCAGGCGCCGGACCGGCGCTGGTCGGGCAGCTATACCAACTTCCAGGGGATAGCGGTGGTGGGTGTGACCGCGCCTGTGCCCGAGACCGATTGGACGATCATAGCGGAGCTGACGCAGGAGGAGGCCTTTGCCGACAGCCGCGCCGCCTTGTTGTGGCTGGGGGGCGGCGTGTTCGTGATGGGGATCACGCTCCAGTTGTTGGTCGCGGCGACGATGCGGCGCCTCATCTTTGAGCCGCTGGAGCAATTGCACGACGGCGTCGAGCGCTTTGGCAAAGGCGACCTCCAGCATCGCCTCGACGCCAGCCAGCGTAACGAGATCGGCGATCTGGCGCGGAGCTTCAACCGAATGGCAGAACGGCTGCAACGGCGTGAGGCGTACATCAGCGCACAGGCGGAGGCGCTCCGGGAGGAAGTGAATCGGCGTGAGGCCGCCGAGGTCGAGGCCATCACTCAACGGGACTTTGCGATGCAGGTGATGAACAGCATGGGGCAGGGGTTGGCCGTGCTGGATGCGGACCTGCGTCTCGTGTACGCCAATCCGGCCGGCGCGGCAATGCTCGGCTTTCAAGCCTCCGAGCTGGTTGGCCGCTTGCCGCTCGACTTCATCTTCCCGGAGGACGTTGAGAGCCTGCGACGTCACATGATGCGATGGCAGGATGGGGCCGTATGCCGAAAATTGTGTAATTCGGCCTGTAGGCGCGGGTCTGAGAGCCGCGCCTACGAAATTACACACAAATCGGCAAACCGCCGGATGGGCAGTCCGGCATGTATGACCTGCAGCTCCGTCGAGCGGACGGCGCCGCCCTGGACGTGCTCGTCACGATGACCCCGCGCCTGCGCGACGGGCGCTTCGTCGGCATCATCAGCGTCATCACCGACTTGACTGAGCGCAAGCGCAGCGAGGCTGCCCTGCGCGAAAGCGAGGAGCGCTACCGCCAGCTGGCCAGCGACCTGCAACAACTCAACAGTGCGCTGGAGGACCGGGTGCGCGAGCGAACCGCCGAGCTGCAACGGGCGTTAAGCGAGGCCTATGAGGCCAACCGGCTCAAGCAGGAGTTCCTGGCCAATACCTCGCATGAGCTGCGCACCCCGCGCTCCGGCATCCTGGGCGCGCTCAACCTGGTGCTGGAAGACGCCTGCGATTCGCCCGAAGAGGAACGGGAGTTTGTCCGCATGGCGTATCAGGCCTCGCGCCAGCTGCTCGATATCGTCACCGATATCCTGGATACAGCCAAGATCGAGGCCGGCCACTGGAGCGTGGACCTGCGCCCGCTGGCGCTGACCCCGCTGGTGCAGGAGGTGTGCAACTTGTGCCGCCCACAGGCTGAGGCGAAAGGCCTCACCCTGACGATGACAGCCTCACCCGAAGCCGAGGCCCTGCATGTGCTGGCGGACCTAGATGGCACTCGCCGCATCTTGCTCAACCTGGTGACCAACGCTGTCAAATTCACGGAGCGGGGCGGCGTCGAGGTCGCCGTGCAGCCGGACGACGCCCAGGTCCAGATCCAGGTGATCGATTCGGGGATCGGCATCTCGACCGAGCAGCAGAGTCGGCTGTTTCGGCCTTTTGTGCAGGCGGATGGCAGCACTACGCGCAAGTACGGCGGCACCGGCCTGGGGCTGAGCATCTCGCGCCAGCTGGCCGAGCTGATGGGGGGATGCTGGAATTGCGCAGCGCCGGCCTGGGCCAGGGCACGACGTTTGTCCTCACCCTGCCGCGGGCGGCTGTGCCCGTCGCGTCCACCCAGACGCTGACGCTTCAGGAGGTCTGACCATGACCCATGTCGTCGTCGTCGAAGACGATCCCCTCACACAAGTGGTGGTGCGCAAGGCGTTGACCAGACTCGGCGGCTACGAGGTGACGGTCACCGAGTCCGTAGAAGAGACCTTGCGGCTGGTGCGCTCCGGCGCGGTGGGGCTGGTGGTAATGGATGTTTCGCTCGCCAACAGCCGGCATGAGGGCCGCAACATTGACGGCGTGGCGTTCACGCAACTGCTCAAGAGCGACCCGGCCACGCGCGCCGTGCCCGTTCTGTTGGCCACCGCCCACGCCCGCCCCGGCGACGCGCAGCGATTACTGGCGGCCAGCGGCGCCGACGGCTACCTCGCCAAGCCGTTCGGCGATACGCTCCACCTGGTGGAGCGCGTGCGCCAGATGCCGGCGACGGCGGGGTGACGCGAACGTTTCACAGCGCCGTAATCGCCTCGGCCCGGATGACCGGTTCGCCGCCGGCTGCATCCAGCTCGACCCGGCCCTCGATGACGTATGGGCCGGCCGTGGCCAGAGCGGCCTTGTGCCGGCGATAGACCTCGCCGGTGATCGCTACCTCGAGCATCCCGTCCAGGTCCTCCAGCGCCATGACGTAGAGGAAATCGCCGCGCATGGTGAAGCGCCGCCACGTCTGCCGCATGCCGGCGACCCGGACGCGCTGGCCCAGTCGTCCGGCCGCGGCCTCGGTGTTGAGGGCGCCGGCCTGAGCAATCTTCTCTGCCGCCAGCTCCAGCGGGTGCGCGATTACGCTGGCTTCCAGCAGCGTCTCCTGCGCGGCCACCTTCTGCTCTAAAGTCCAATCGCTGCCGTCGGCTTCGTCGGCCTCGAACAGGGCGAGCTGGCCGGGCCGCCAGTCCGCCGTCCTTAGTTTTCGGAGCAGTTCCGGGATCCGGCCCAGACCCTCCAGCGCACCCACGCGGACCAGGTTTTCGGCTTCCAGCGGGCGTGGGTCGGCGCGCGCCAGGAAATCGGCCAGTGAAGTAAAAGGCCGTTCGCGCAGAATTCTCTCCATCGTCCGCCGCGTCAGGTCGCGCACCTGGTCCAGCCCCATGTAGAGGGCGGGCGCCTCGCCTTCATACACGACGCTGAACTCGTGCTGCGAGAAGTTGATGTGCGGGGCGCGGACTTGGAGGCCGAGCCGCCGGGCCTCGGTCAGGTAGACGCGCTGGGGGTAGAAGCCGCCCCAGTTGGCCAGCACCGCCGCCATGAACTCTGCCGGATGATGGGCCTTGCACCAGGCCGAGCGCCAAGCCACCTGCGCGTAGGAGGCCGCATGCGCTTTTGGAAAGCCATAGCCGGCGAAGGCTGCCATCAGTTCCCAGATGCGCTCGCCGACGGCCGGCGGCACGCCGCTCTTTGTTTCTGCGCCCGCGACGAACCGCTCCTTCAATGTCTGCATCTGTTTGCCGGGATCGAAGTGGCTCATGGCGCGGCGTAACAGGTCGGCGTCGGCCAGCGACATGCCGGCCAGCTCGCTCGCGATCCGCAGCACCTGCTCCTGGTACAGGATGACGCCGTGGGTGTCGTCGAGCAGCGGCTGAAGCGCGGGATGCAGATGGCGCACCGGCTCCTGCCTGAGGTGCCGGCGCACGAAGGCGTCCTTGAGGCCGCCCGTCATCGGGCCGGGGCGGTAGAGCGCCAGCGCGATCAACAGGTCGTCGGCGCTCTGGGCGTTGATCTCTTTGAGGGTGGCGCGCATGCCGGGGCTTTCGATCTGGAAGCAGCCGATGGTGCGTGCGGCGCGGATCAGTTCGCGGGTGGCGGGGTCATCGGCGGGGATAGCGTCCAGCACGGCCAGGGGCGAGGCGCGGGGTTGTGCCTCCTGTGCGGCCACGGCCGCAGCCACATCGCCGAGCACGGTCAGGCCGCGGATGCCAAGCAGGTCAATCTTAATCAGCCCCAGGCGCTCAACGGCTTCGAGATCGAGCTGCGTCACCGGCAGCGGCTTGCCGGCCTGAAAGGTGGGCACGCGCTCCAGCAGCGGGCCGGGCGTGATAACGACGCCGCCCGGATGCACCGAGAGGTGATCGGGATGCTCCAGCAGTTGCGCAGCGTGCGCGAACACGCGCTGGTGCTGGGGGAAGCGGCGCCTCAACTCGGCAAACGGGTCGTCGTCCTTTGCCTGCAAATGCGGCGGCCCCCAGCGCTCCGGCAGCCAGTCCATCAGCGCGCTGATCTCGGCGGGCGGCAGGCCGAAGGCTTTGGCCGTCTCGCGCAGGGCCGAGCGCTCACGCAGGCGGTTGAGGGTGCCGACCAGCGCCACGCGGTCATGGCCGTAGCGGTCGTAAACGTGTTGCAGGACGTGGTCGCGGCGGCGTGAGCACAGGTCGGTGTCAATGTCGGGCGGGGTGGAGCGCGCCGGGTTCAGGAAACGCTCGAAGTACAGGTCGAGCGCCAGCGGGTCGGGCGAGGTGATGCCGAGGCAGTGTGCGACGAGCGACGACGAGGCCGAGCCGCGCGAGGCGGTGGGCACGCCGGCCCGGCGCGCAAAGCCGATGATCTCCTGCATGATGAGAAAGAGCGGCGCGTAGCCGCGCTGGCCGATGACGGCCAGCTCTTTCTCCAGCCGCAGCTCGATCGCCGGCGTCAGCGCGGCGTAAAGCCGGCACGCGCCCGCGTAAGCCCTTTCGCGCAGGAGGTCGCTTGCGCTCTGGCCGGGCAGCAGATCGAGTGCAGGGTAGTAGGGCTCGCCCAGCGGCAGATCGAACCGGCATAGGCCCGCGATGTCGAAGGAGGCCGCTAGCGCTTCGGGCCACTCGGCAAAGCGGGCCTGCAGTGCTTCTGCGGCTGGGAAGTGCGCGCCGGGCGGCGCCATCTCGGCGGCCGTCAGCGCATCGCGCGGCGTGTTCGTGCGGATGGCGGCGGCGGTGCGCTGGAGGTCGGCGTCCTCCGGCTGAAGGTAGTAAACGGGCGGCGCGGCGACGAGGGGCACGCCCAACCGGCGGGCGAGTGCGATGTGGGCTTCATCGGGTGCGGTCAGCGCGAAGTACAGCCGGTCGCCGAACAGGTCATGCAACAGTTGGAGTGAGGGCGCGTCGGGTGTATCACTCAGACAGAGCAGGCCCGCCGTGTGCGCGGCCAGAGTCTCCAGCGACAGGCCGCCTGCCGAGGTGGCGCTGCCGTGCTGTTGGCTGCTGAGTGCACACAGGTTGGCCCAGCCGCGCCGGTCGGTTGCCAGCAGCGCCAGGCGCAGCACCGTACCGTTCACAGTCACGTCGAGATCGAGACCGAGGAGGGGCTTGACGCTCGCCGCCCTGCAGGCGACAAAAAACTCGACGGCGCCGGTCAGCCAGCGGTCGGTCAGCGCGAGCGCGGGCAGACCGCGCCGTGCCGCGGCCTCGACCAGCTCTTGCGGCGAGGGTAGGCCTTCACAGAAGGAGTAATAAGAGTGGGTGCGGAGCGGAACCCAGGCCATTCGATCTGATTGTACCGGGGTCGAGCAAGCGTTCAGCACGCGGCCTCGAGCCGCGGCGTGTTCTCCGGTATTCCTTGTTTACCGTGAGGACAATCGAACTGCTGAAAGCACTGAAGGCTCTGCGGGCCAGGCTCAGCGTCGCGGATGCGCAGCCGTTTGACGCAAAAAAACCAGACCGCTGAGCAGACGGCCTGGCTGGATGGTGGGCGATATAGGACTTGAACCTATGACCTCTTCAATGTGAGTGAAGCGCTCTAACCGACTGAGCTAATCGCCCGTATCCGATGTGGAGCGCATTATAGCATCCCGGCCCGCCCCCTTCAAGAATTGGCGCGTGATTGAAACGCCAGTGTGAACACGGGCCGCAGTTCACCAACCGTCAGGCCGCGCCAGTTTGTCAGCGGCCGCGCGGCGTGCACGCTGCGCTCGGCCAGCCGCGCCAATTGGGCTGAGTCCAGCGCGCCCAGCTGGCGCAGCGCTTCCACGGCTGTGGCCACCACGGCGCGTCCCGCGCCATCGCCGTCGCTGACCTTGAGCGCGATCCCCAGCGCCGGCGACCCGGCGCCCCGCGCGTCCGGGGCCAGCCCGATCCCCTGGACTCCTTCGGCGCCGCGTTTGGCGAGGATGATGCCGGGCCGCGCCCGCATCAATTCCGTGTCCGAGCCGCCAGGGCTGTGCACCATCTCCGGGTGCGTGTGCATCGCGGCTACGGCGATGCGCACCGCTTCCGCGCGCCCGGGCGGCAGCGCGCTCGGGTCGGCCAGGCGGGCGAAGGCGGCGGCAGCGTTCACCAGCGGAACAGCGAAGTTGGGCGCGGAACAACCGTCCACGCCGAGCATCACGGCCTCCGGCTCCAGGCCGAACATCTCGGCGACCGTGCGCAGGATCAGTTGCTGAACAGGATGCCCGGGATGGAGATAATCGGCCAGCGGCCAGCCGTTGAACTTCGCCAGCGCCAACATGCCGCCATGCTTGCCCGAGCAGTTGTTGTAGAGCGGCGTCGGTTCGGCGCGGTTGCGCACCAGCTGCGCGTAGGACTCAACATCGTTCGGCATGTGCGCGCCGCAGCCCAGGTCGCTTTCGGACACGCCGGCCTTGGCCAGCAGGCTCCGCACCGCTTCCAGATGCTGAGCCGAGCCGGTGTGTGAAGCGCAGGCGACGGCGATCTCGCGCGGTGTCAGGCCGTAAGCGCGCGCCGCGCCCGACTCGATCAGCGGCAGCACCTGCAGCGGTTTGGCCGCCGAGCGCAGGAACACGACCTGCTGCGGGTCGCCGTAAGCGGCGATCAGGCGTCCGTGCGCATCGGCCACGGCCAGCGCGCCGACGTGGCGCGACTCGACCAGCCCGCCGCGCGTGACCTCAATGAGGGGTTGGAAGCCCATTGACAGGCCCTCAGCGGACCGGTTGCAGCAGACGGTCGTAGAGGTGTTCCAGGCCGGAACGCAGGCGACGTAGATAGTGGGTGCGCAACTCGGCGGGGAGGGTGTATTTCGCCAACAGGTTGCGGCTCAACGCCTCCAGTTCCGAGCGGGGCTTTTGGGCGCGCGCCAGCGCCTCGAGTTTGCGCTGCACGAGCCGGAGTATATCTTCCATGGGCTTGAGGCCCTCGCGGGTGAGCACCGGGCCTCGGCCCGGCACAATCGTCTTGACCCACTTCGCCTTGCGCAAATCGGCTAGAGTCTCCAGCCACACGGCAAGATCGGCCTCGTGCAGAAACGGCGGGACTTTGTGCGCGACGCAGTCGCCGACAAAGACGATGCCCTCCGCCGGCAGTTCCACCCAGAGTGCGCCGGGCGTGACGCCGGGCCGATGCGTGACGTGGATTTCGTGCGCGCCGGCGATCAGGTTCAACTGGCTGGTGAGGGTGATCTGGGGCAGGATGACGCGCAGGCCGTGCAGGCCCTCCACCAGCTCGCTGTCCGCGCCCGCCTCCGCCGGCGAGTTCTTGAACAGGTCGGGCAACAGGCGCAGGCGGTCGAAGGTCAGATCATGGGCGATGACCGGCGCTTCGAACCACGAGTTGCCCAGTGACCGGTCGCGGTGGTGATCGAGGCTGATGATGAACTGCACCGGCTTGCCCGTGACCTGCTCCAGCTGTTGACGCCAGGCGCGCGCCTCGCTTGGGCGGGTGGGTGTGTCAATGCAAATGATCCCGTTCGGCCCAATGATGGCGCCAACGGTCACACCGGGAAATTTGGTTTCGATGAAGATCTCTTTGGCGAGCTTCTGCATGCGGGGAAAGAGCAAGTTGGCGGTTGCGGCTTCGGTCGTCAACCGGCGGTCGTTCTCCTGAAACGGGCACGTTCAGTACGGCAGCGTAAAACTGAAGACGGCACCCTGGCCCGGAACGCTGTCTACCCAGATGCGGCCGCCATGGGCCTCGATCGCCAGTTTGCAAAAGGCCAGGCCCAGGCCCAGGCCTTTGGGCGCGGCCTCACGCTGGAGTCGGGCGAATTTGCTGAAGATGCGTTGATGTTCGCCGGGTGGGATGCCGGGGCCGGTGTCGCGCACGGTGATCGTCATCTCCTGGGCGCCGGCCTGCGCTCCCACAGTCACCACCCCCTGGCCGGGCGTGTACTTCACTGCGTTTTCGAGCAGGTTGATGATGACGCGCCGGATCATGTCCTGATCCACGTCCACCATCGGCAGGCGTGGCGGAATGTCCTTTTGCATCAAGATGCCCTTACCCTCGGCGATGGGTAACACCTGCTCGATGGCTTCAGCCGCCAGCACGGCGATGTCGGCCTGGTCGCGGGTGAGCGTCATCTGTCCGGCTTCGAGCCGCCGCAGGTCCAGCAACGAGTCCACCAGGCGCGACATGCGCAGAGCGGAGCGGGTGGCGATGGTCAGCAGAGTCTGCTCGGTTTCGTTCTCCGGCGGGATGGAGGCCTGCACCACGTCGAGCGAGGAGAGGATGTTGCCGAGCGGGCTGCGCAGGTCGTGGAAGATCATGCTGATCAGGTCGTTGCGCATCTCCTCGAGTTGCAGGCGCTCGCTGATGTCGCGCTGAATCCACTGGATGAATTCCTGGCCGCGCCGCCGGATCATCTTGGCGTGGACCTCCATCGGGATCTCGACGCCGGATTTGGTGGTGATGCGCGTCTGGTAGGTGATCTCCTGGCCGCCGCGCAGGTGGCGAAAGCGGTCCGAGCCGAGGAAGGCGGTGCCCATGCGGTGCACGGTCGTCACGCGCAGGCCGATCAGTTCGTCGCGGCTGTAGCCGAACGTCTCCACCGCTTTGCGGTTGGCGTCGGTGATGGTGCCTTCCAGATTGGTGATAATGATTGGGTCAATGTTGTCTTCGAACAGGCCGGAGAAGCGGCTCTCGGCGGCCTGGAGTTCTTCCACCTGCTGCGCGTGAACGATGGCCGTGGCCGCCACCGAGGCCAGGTTCTCCAGCAGGCTGAGGGTGTCCGGGGCAAAACGGCCGTCGAGGGGGTTCATCACTTCGATGACGCCGATGACGTCGTTCAACACGCGCACCGGCACGGCGGCGCTGGCCAGGGTGAGCAGGCCGGTCTTCTGATCCGGCCCGCGCCGGAAGCGCGGGTCGCGCGGCACTTCGGTGGTCAGCACGGCCTCGTTGTGTTGCGCCACCCAGCCGGCGATGCCCTCGCCCCAGTTGATTTCGATGCCTTTGAGGTGTTCGGCCATGCGGCCGGCGGCCTCGGCCAGCACGATCTTGTTATCGCGAACCAAGCCGATCGAGGCGGTCTCGACGTTGAGCAGGCTGCAGGCGTTCTGGGCAACGCGATGGAGCACCTCGTCTAGCTTGAGGGTGGAGGTGACGGCGCGGGCGGTATCGGCCAGGGCGCGCATGGCCTGGGCGCGGCGTTCGCTCTCCGCGTAGAGTTGCGCGTTCTCAACGGCGACGCCGGCCTGATCGGCAATCGCCATCAGCAGGGTCAGGTCATCGTCGGTAAAGCTGTTAACCGGCGTCTTGACCAGGGTGAGCACGCCCACTACGCGGGCGCGGCCGGCCAGCGGCACGGCGATGGCGCTTTTCGCGCCCGTGACTTCGTCGTCGGGGCGGCGGCCCCAGCGTGGATCACGGGTCGTATCCCCGATGAGGACCGGCTGCCGATTCTTGAGCACCCAGCCGGCCAGGCCGTTGGAGAGGGTATCGGCCAGCCGCCGCTCGGGATCGGGTTGCAGGGCACCATCCATCATCAGCGCCGAGTACAGCACCGTGCCCTGGTCGTTGAGGATGATGACGCTGCCCGTTTTGGCTTCGGCATTGTCCACCGTCGCTGTCAGCACGCGCGGCAGCAGCTCGTCGAGGTCGAGCCGGCCGGAGATGTCCCGGCTGACGCGATACAGCAGGGATAAGCGATGCTGATCGGTGAGCGGTGTGGTGGTCATGCCAGCCAAAAACTTCAGGGGACGTTGCGAATCATCTCAATCCGTCTGAAAGATTCGATAAAGCCCATCTCGATCAGCATCGGCAAATGCGGATCGGTGACGGCGAGGTTTTCGACCTGGGTGTCCAGCTCCGGATAGCGTGTGTAAAGATGCGCGAGCAGTAGGCGCGCCACCGCCAGCGGGCTGCCGGCCCGCGTGTGCAGCGTGAATCGCGCGAGCAGCACGGGCAGGCCATGGAAACGCTGCTCATGAAAGACCAGCCAGCCGCTGCCCACCTCCGGGGCGGTAACGGTCAACGCATGCAGCGACTCGACTCGGGCAAGCGACCGGTTCTCGGTGATCCACGTGGGCGCATCCGTCCGTTCGAGCAGCAGGGCCAGGGCCGCTTCACGGTCGAGCCACTCCGC
Organism: Anaerolineae bacterium; assembly: GCA_037442085.1. Lineage (GTDB taxonomy): Bacteria > Chloroflexota > Anaerolineae > Anaerolineales > UBA6663 > JANWXR01. Next base: position 1,051 of record JBBIQY010000083.1, on the reverse strand, counting down.
TGTCCCCTGCGGCTGACAAAGGGATGGCGCCGGCGGTCGCCGCAGCACCAGGAACTCCTGTGTCGGTTCGAAGCCGCACTGGATGAATAAATTATAAGCCGGAATGTTATTTTTGATGACCTCTAGCGCCGTCCGCCGCAGGCCCCGCCGTTGGGCGTTGCTGAGCAGGGCCGTCAGCAAGGTTCGGCCGATCCGCCGCCGCCGTGCCGTCGGCAGCACACCGAGGCGCGTCACCCAGGCCAGATCGGGCCGGACACCGAGCATCGCCAGGCCCAGCATCTGCCCCCCCTCCAGCGCAACGACCGAGTCATCCAGTGACACGTCATAAGTGGCGATGTACTCGGCCAGACGCGCCGCGTTCATAGGCATGGGCACCAGGTAGTCCACGCGCGTCTGGTTGTAAGCTGCCGTCAATTGGTCAATTGTGAACCGGCTGGCGGGCAGCAGTTGAATGGACGCCTCGACCTGCGTGGCGGCAATGGAGAAGGCCATTACCGCTGGCCCTCCGGCAGGAATGCCGCGATCTGGTCCGCAAAGCGGGTGACGTTGATGGGCTTGCGGATGTAGCCGTTGCAGCCGTAGGCGCTGACCATCTGGCGGGCGGTTTCTTCCGGCCAGGCCGTGCAGGCGACAATGGGGACGTGGGCGAGTGAGGGGAGGCGGCGCAGCCAGCCGGCGAGGGTCTGACCATCGGCATCCGGCAGGCCCAGGTCCAGCAGGATCAGGTCCGGCCGGCGTTCCAGCGCCAATTGCAGGGCGGTTTCCGCGTCGGGGGCATGACGCACTTGGAAGCCGCGCGCCGTCAGCACGCGCTCGAACAGCTGGGCGCTATCGAGATTGTCCTCGATGACCAGAACCTGCGGCATAACGGCGTGCAGTATAACACACAGCTTATGCCAAGCTGTCCGCCCGGCCCGGGCTCAGGTTGGCTCATGTACAGCACAAGTGCTGGGCAACCATAACCGAGATGAAAGCTGGGGTGACGCGCTTGAGATTGATACCGAACTCGCAGATGGCGATGTAGCGGCCCAAGTAACGCTTATGGACGCCG
>JBBIQY010000082.1:0-16812 GCA_037442085.1 Anaerolineae bacterium | reverse complement strand
TACCTGGCGGACCACGCCCACGACCTGGGCATTCTCAAGCGCCCGCGCAAGTCGCGGCCCAAAGTCATGCCGCTGGATTTCGTGTCGAGTTTGCTTCATGGCTCAGATCACTAATTTGTAACCAATGGTGTAACCCCATTAGGCCATGTTGCGTGTCACGTGTTACGCATCAAGGAACACGCAGCACGCAACACACTCCGGTGCATCTCTACTTCGTTCGTCACGGCCTCGCCAACTGGCCGTCCTGGCCCGGCAACGACGCGGAGCGCCCGCTCACCAGCGACGGCTTGCGGCGCATGGAGGCCGCCGCGCTCGGCCTCGCCAAGCGCGACCTAAAGCTCGACCTCATCCTGCACAGCCCCTACCTGCGCGCCGCGCAAACGGCGGACATCATCGCACGGCAGCTTGCGCTCACCGATGCCCTGCACGAACACCGGCTGCTCCAGCCCGGCTTCAACCTCAGAGCGCTGAAGCAGGTGCTGAAGGAGCACGAACACGTCAAGCGCCTCATGCTTGTGGGTCACGCGCCGGACATGAGTGAGGTGGTGGCCGCGCTGACTGAAGAACCGGTGCGCTTCAAAGAAGGCACGGTGGCGGTGGTGAAGTTGAAGGCCTCGGGCAGAGCCAAACTGCTCTGGCTGGCGACGGCGGAGGAGTTGGCTGAGGAATAAGACAGAGCACCGAATTGCGCGAATGGACTCGAAATTACCCCACCTCTTCTACATCGCTCACCACAACTTCACCACCATCCAGGTTGCGTGGCGCTATCAATATCAGGTCGAGGCGCTCGCTGAAATGCTGGAGAGGTGGGCGGCGCAGCACGGTTCAACGAGCGTGCGGCAACTTGAGGCGAAAGCCGGCGGCGGCGGTCAGACTCCATCTGAGATGACGGTTCAGTGACAGGTCTGGTGGCGTCAACTGGACTGCTGGCGGGATGAAACTAAACTGAACGGCAAGGGAAAGAACGTCAGGATCATTTGCCAGGGCCGTTGGTCGTTCTATAGCGCCGCCGGCCAGAAGCTCTCCACCAACACACTGCCGGACGGGCTGCTGGGCCAGCGGCCCATTCTTCGGGGACGCCAGCCGCCAGGCGTAGGTCAATTTCGGCTTCAAGTAGAAGATATGGTCAACGAGGTCCCCCTGCTCGACCCCGCCTTTCTGCTCGCCAGCCACGAGTTTGAACCTGGCGCAGATGTTCAGTACTTGGGACGAGAGGCGCTCCCGGTACGGGCCGTTCCTCGCAAAGGCAAAGAGGTGGCGCGCGACCCGTTTTTCTGGGGCGGCGCCGATGACTATGAGCTTCTCGTAGATAAAGAGCGAGGCGTCCTGCTGCGGTACGCCGCCAGGCTCAGAGAACAGGAAGTTGCCATCGCCGCCGTGGAGCACGTCGTCTTTGATGCGCCTATTCCCGACGACGTTTTCGCCTTCAACCCTCCGCCCAACACCACCCTCGAACTCGCCACGTGATGGTCTGGCTGAGCCTGCTCTGACCACTCAGCCGACGATTGCCAGCGCCACCCACACGCCCCAGACGCCGATCATCATAAAGCACAGCAACACCTGAGCGACCAGGCCCAGGCCAAAGCCTTTGGCATAGCTGCGCAGCGCCGCCCAGGCCTTCTGCCAGTCCTTGCCGTGGCGGAAGTATTCCACCAGGAACAGGCCGAGCACCGCGCCGACCAGCGGGCCGAGGGGTGGAAAGAACGGCAGGCCGAGCAGGCCCAACCCCACGCTGGCGGCGATGGCCTGCCACGACACACCCTCGCTGGCGGTCACGCTGTGCGTGATCACCCAATCCAGCGCGATGCTGATGACGGCCAGCACGGTGATGAGCACCATCGCAATCCCGCCGATCCAGCCATCGAACAGCGGCTGCCCGAAGAGCGGCTGCGCCAGCCCATAGCCCAGCGCCGCCAGCCAGATCAGCCACGGCCCCGGCAGGATCGGCACCACGGCGCCGATCAGCCCGACGAGCATGACAACGGCGGTGAGGGCGATGAACAGGATTTCGAGAAGAAGGACGACGTTCAAAAGTCGAAGGTCGAATGGCGCAGGCCGAACGTTGCCGGGCGACAACCTTCAACCTGCTATCGGATGACTTCAATCCCGCCCATCCACGGCCGGAGCACCTCCGGCACGACGATTGAGCCGTCGGCCTGCTGATAGTTCTCCATCACCGCGATGAGCGTGCGCGGCAGGCCGAGGCCCGAGCCGTTGAGGGTATGGGCGAACTCCGGCCGGGCACCGGCCTCGCGCCGGAAGCGCGCATTGCTGCGCCGCGCCTGAAAGTCGCCGACGTTTGACACCGACGAGACCTCCAGCCATTCGCCGCAGCCCGGCGCCCACACTTCCAGATCATACGTCATCCGGGACGCGAAGCCGAGATCGGCGGTGCACAGTTGCTTGACGCGGTAGGTCAGGCCGAGCTGCGCGCATGTCTCTTCGGCGTGCGCGCGCATCGCTTCCAGCGCCGCGTCCGACTCTTCCGGCCGACAGTAGATGTACATCTCCACCTTGTCGAACTGATGGCCGCGTTTGATGCCGCGCACGTCGCGCCCGGCGGCGATCTTCTCGCGTCGGAAGCAGGGGGTGTAGGCGCAATAGTACTTCGGCAGCGCGCCCGGCTCCAGGATCTCGTCCTTGTGCAGGCCGGTCAGCGGGATCTCGGCGGTCGGCACCATCCAGAAATCTTCCTCGGCGTCGTGGTACAGGTTGTCACGGAATTTGGGCAACGGCCCCGCGCCGAAGACGATGTCGCTCTTGACCATGAAGGGCAGATACATCTCGGTATAGCCCTGGCGGATGTGTAGATCGAGCATCCAGGCGATGAGGGCGCGCTGCAGCCGCGCGCCGGCGCCTTGTAGCACGTAAAAGCGCGAGCCGCTCAACTTTGCGCCGCGCTCGAAGTCAATCAGCCCGAGGCGCGGCCCCAGCTCCCAGTGCGGCAGCGGCGTGAAGTCGAACTGCTTCGGCTCGCCGACGGTCTTGAGGATGACGTTGTCGTCTTCGCTGGCGCCCTCCGGCGTGCGCGGGTCGGGCAGATTGGGCAGGACGCTCAGCGCGTCGAACAGGCGCGCGTCCACCTCCGCCACCTGCTTGTCCAGCGCATCAATACGCTCGTTCACCCGGCGCTGCTCGGCGATCTTGGCCTCGCGCGCGGCGGCGTCCTGCATCCGGCCGATCTCCCTGCTGACGGTGTTGCGTTCGGCCTTGAGCGCCTCGACCTCTTTGAGCAGGTCGCGGCGTTGCTGGTCGAGGGCCAGGATGTCGTCCACTTTGGCCGCCAGCGCCAGGTCCTGCCGGGCGCGTATGGCGTGCTTGACGGTGTCGGGTTGGGCGCGAATCAAATTCAGGTCGAGCATAAGGCCTCCAGGTGATACGTGAGACGCGTTTCCAATGTGCTCAGTGGTTCTCTGTGCTTTAGAGCTTATCTCTAAACTTCGCCTTGGTGGGTTGATCCAGGTCTGGCGAAGGCAATGCCTTCGCCAGACCTCGGTTTAGAGATGGGTTTTTTAGCGTTTGGAACGGCGCTCGCTGACGATGACCCAGACGACGGCGATGATGGCCGCGGTCAGAAGTCCGCCGCCAACCACAAGTAGCGGGAGGGTCAGTAAGCCGCTGATCTCCATTCTGCTTCCGTCACAAACAAAATGGCTCCTCGTCCTGCAGGACGAGGAGCCGCTCGTGGTGCCACCTGCTTTCGCCAACGGCTGTTGGCCTCAGCGGACAAGCTCGGGCAAAGTAGAGCTTTGCACGCCTGCCCTGACGCGCTAACGGGCGAACCCGGCGAACTCGTCGTTCGCAACCTTCGGGAGTGGAATTGCGCGGTAGGCCGGCTGCCTTTCACCCACCGGCAGCTCTCTGAACGGTTGCCCGGCAACGTGTCTCCGTCGTCGCTAGGTATCAAGTTGCGCGGATTATAGCCAGCTACTCGCGCACCGTCCAGCCGTTGGCTTCCAGCACCTGGCGCGCGTCCTGCTTGATCTGCGGATCGGCGAAGGTCGCGTTGGTCTCGACGAAGCGGGCAACGCGTTCGGCATAATCAAAGGAGATTTCGAGCAGATAGCCGGTGACGGTGAGCGGCGCAATGGTGATGCGGTAGCCGCTGGCCTGCACTTCGTAGAGTTTATCGGGGCTGTTGAGCGCCAGCAGCTTGGCGCGGATGTCGTCGGCTTCGATCGGGCCGGCGGGCGGCGGCGCGGCCATGGAGGGCATGGGCCGCACAACCGTCATCTCCGCCGCAGAGGGCGGCTCCGGTTCAGCCGGCGCAGAAAACGGGCTGGGAACATCGCTTGCTGGCGAGCTGTCGGGCGCAACGGGCGGCGACGCAAACAGGGTCGGTGGGGGCGCGGCCGGCGGCTCTTCGGTCACCACAGTGGAGCGCCGCACCTCGCCCGGAACTGTCGTCGGGCCGGCGGCCTTGTTCTGCCGGCTGCGGTAGAAGAAGAACGCGCCCAGGCCGCCGCCAATCAGCACCAGACAGCAGCAACACAAAATCGCCGTAATCGTGATCAGGCTGATGATGGCATTGGCATCCGAGTCCATTATGGTGTCTCCTCGCGTGAGCGTAAATGGGGGAAAAGAATGACTTCACGAATCGTGGCCTTATCCGTGAAGAGCATCGTCAGCCGGTCAATGCCCATGCCGAAGCCGCCGTTGGGCGGCATGCCGTAGCGCATGGCGCGCAGGTAGTCTTCGTCCAGCGGGTGTGCGTCTTCCGAGTCGGCGGCATAGGCGCGGCCCATCTCGAGGAAGCGCTGCTCCTGGTCGAGCGGATCGTTCAACTCGGTGAAGGCGTTGCACAGCTCGAAGCCGGCCACGTAACCCTCAAAGCGCTCGACCGTGGTTGGGTCGCCGGGCCGGGCCTTGGCTAGCGGTGAGATGTCGCGTGGATAATCCACGATGAACGTCGGCTGGCAAAGGTGTTCCTCGACGTAATCGCCCAACAGCTTTTCGATAAGTTTGCCCCGCGTAGAGTCCGGCGCAGCCGGAATGCCTTTGGCCCGCATCGCAGCCAGCAATGCCTCGGCCGTTGGGAGGGCCGTGATGTCAATGCCGGTGAACTCGAGGATGCTCTCGGCCAGTGGGATACGCGGCCAACCCGGATTCAGGTTGATTTGCTTACCCTGATACGTGAGTGTGCGCGCGCCCAGCACCTCGTCGGCGACGAAAGCGATCATGTCCTCGGTCAGCCGCATCACCTGCTCATAATCGGCATACGCCCAGTAAAACTCGAGCTGAGTGAACTCGGGATTGTGTTTGAACGAGACGCCCTCGTTTCGGAAGTCGCGCCCGATCTCATAGACGCGTTCCAGGTTGCCGACCAGCAAGCGCTTGAGGTACAGCTCGAAGGAGATGCGCAGGTAGAGGTCCTGCTTGAGCTGGTTGTGGTGGGTGATGAAGGGCCGCGCCGCGGCACCGCCATACAGCGGCTGGAGGATGGGCGTCTCGACTTCGAGGAAGCCCCGTCCGTCGAGGAACTTGCGGATCGCGGCGGTGACGCGGGCGCGCGTGCGGAAAATCTCGCGCACCTCGGCGTTGACGGCCAGGTCGGCATAGCGCTCGCGGTAGCGGGCCTCCGGGTTGTCGAAGGCGGAGTACACGCGCTTCTCGCCATCCACCACTTCTTCTTTGGCGGCGGGCAGCGGGCTGATGGCTTTCGCCAACATTTGGAAGTCGGTGACCCATAACGTTATTTCGCCGGACCGGGTGGTGAACAACCCGCCGCTGGCCTGGATGAAATCGCCGAGATCGAAGGCATCCACAAAAAGCTGATATTTCTCTGCGCCAAGGTCGTTGGTGCGGAAGTAGAGCTGCAGACGGCCCGCGCCATCCTCGAGGTGGGCGAATGACGACTTGCCCATCACGCGGATGGCTCTCAGGCGTCCGGCCACAGTGTACGTGCCGTGCGGCTGGTGCGGGTCGGTGGGCGGGTCGGCGGCGTAGGCGGCCAGCGCTTCAGCCGAGGTGTGCGTACGCTGAGCGCGCGTCGGGTACGGTTCCATACCGGCGGCGCGGAGCTTTTCCAGTTTCGCCAGGCGAATTTTCTCGAGTTCGGTGTAAGCGCGCATAAAGGAGCGGCGGCTGAAAAATTCGCGCCATTATATCTCAACGGATGGAACGAGCGAACGGATCGAATACGGGCGGCCATATCCGCGCTTATCGGGTTGTCCGTTGTAACGATCGCTTGACGGTTCTGCCCCGACCTATCCGTCTCATCCATTGAAACAAAAACCCCGCGTGACACAGGTCATCGCGGGGTATTGGCGAAGGCGATGCCTTCGCCAGGCCCTCGGTTCAGAGATAGGTTCTTAGTCGCGGCGGATTTTGACGATGCGGAATGTGATGGGGCCGGCGGGCGCCTGCACCTTCACCTCATCGCCGACGCGGCGGCCCAGCAGGGCGCGCCCGAGCGGGCTTTCGTTGGAGATACGGCCCTCGCGCGGATTGGCCTCCGCCGCGCCGACGAGCAGATATTCCTCGTTGCCGCCGCCGATTTCCTTCACGGTGACGCGCGAGCCGAGTCCAATGACATCGCTGGAGCCGCGCTCCTCGATGATGACGGCGTTAGAGAGCATTGTCTCAAGTTGCAGGATGCGGCCCTCGACAAAGGCCTGCTCATTCTTAGCGTCTTCGTACTCGGCGTTTTCGATCAACTCGCCGTCTTCCTGCGCATTATGCAAACGCTCGGCCACCTGTGCCCGGCGCACCGTGCGCAGGAATTCCAACTCTTCTTCGAGTTTCTTCAGCCCGTCACGGGTGAGAAATGTCTGCTCGATACTCATAATCGCCTCTGGAAGAGAAACGAAAAACTGAGAGACCGCCTCTCAGTTCGCTGGGGAAAGTTCAACTGTATGTTAGCACAGCGAGAGGGTTTTGTAAAGGAAAACAGAACTTGTGTCTGCGCGAGGCTAACGAACGCCCCATATCCGCAGCGCGAGGCCGTCGGTCGGCCCCCGGTCGGCGAACTGGCGCAAGGCCAGGCGCAGCGCGGCCTCATCCGGCCAGAAGGTGCTGAGCTGCGAGCGGTATGCGGCGCTGGCGCGGGCGTGCGCTTCCAGGTCGGCCTCGGCAACGTCAACCCACTTCGGCCTCAGGCCGCGCGCCAGTCCCGCCCAGGCGTCGGCATCGCTGGTACGGGCCGCGTACGGGTAATCCTCGAAATAGGTGAGCACAACTCCCAGCCGTTCTGCGGTGCGGCGCGCCAATTGATGGTCCACATGTTGACCGATGCCGAGCGGCGCGTAGACGTGGACCTCACCGACAGCGATGAGCAAGGCGTGCAGCTCGTCGGCGAGATGTTGCCCAAGCGGCTCCTCGATCGGGCTGAGCGGGCCGAACAAAGATTCCTCGGAGGCGTACAGAGGTTGGCCGGTGGCCGGGTCCGTGCGATAGATACAGTCCGGGAAAGCAAAGTGCACGGCCTCCGCGCCCAGCAGCGCCAGCGCGGCCTGGTCTTCGGCGCGGCGAGTGGCGACCGCGTCGGCAGGCGCTTGCCACCGGTCATGCAGGCGGCGCGCAAACGGCGACAGCGCTTCAACCGGCGGCGGATCGCCGGCGCAGAGGGTGACTACGATCACGCGTTCGCCCGAGCGCGCCTGCAGGTGAATCAACGCGCCTGCCGAGAATACGGCGTCATCCAGATGGGGCGAGAGGTAGAGATGAGTGCGCGGCGGCATCGGCGCAAGTATGCAGCCCGACCCATCACCAGCGTTCACAGCCTTCGCGGGGGGCAGGCGATTGCCGTCGGCGCGGCGAATCACCGGCATGCTGACGATGTGCGAGAATAGGCGTCAGTCTCTCCATGACCCACCTGCTCACCAACCTCCGTGCCGGACTGCGCCAGCTCGAAATTCGCCTCATCGGCGACCTGCCGCCGGACGTGCGCTACAACCAGTATACCGACCTGCGCGCCGCCATGCTGTTCGGCGTCTTCGTCACCGGCCTCAACTTCCTGCCCGTTGTGCTGCGGCGGCTGGGCGCGCCGCCGGAGTGGCTGGCTTTCTACGCCGCCCAACCCTTCATCGGCTTCATCCTGACCACCTTCAGCGTCGTGCTCATGCCGCGTCAGCAGGGGTTGATGCGCTTCGCTGCCGCCTTTTGGTTGGCGGCGCGCGGCTCGTTCCTGCTCCTTGCCTTCATCAGCGACTGGCCGGCGCTGATCGCGCTGACCTTGTTCTTCTGGATCGGCGAGACGTTTCCGTTGCCCGTCTACACGCGGTTGATGCAGGCCATCTTCCCGGCCAAGACGCGCGGGCAAGTCATGTCCACCACGCGCGTGGGCATGGCGCTGGTCAGCCTGTCGCTGACGCCGGTGGCTGGCGCCGTGCTGGATGCGGCAGGACATCAATGGGTCTACCCGTTCATGGCCGTAGCCGCCATGCTCTCGGTGCTGCTCTTCACGCGCCTGCGCTTCTCCGACGCCGATGTGCCGCCGAACAAAGCCGACTCGCCGTGGCGGGTGTGGGGTATCGTGCGTGAAGACCCGCGCTTCGCCCTGTACCTGCTCGGCCTTATCTGCTTTGGCCTGGGCTTCCTCTCCGGCGGCGCCCTGCAGGCCATCGTGCAAGTGGATCGCCTGCAACTCTCGTACAGTGAGATCGGCGCGCTGGGTGTCGTGCAATCGGCGTTCTTCCTGATCGGCTATGTGATGCTGGGGCGCTGGATTGATCGCGCCGGCGGCTTGCAAACTCTGCGCTGGGTGTTCGTGGTCGGGCTGGCGCTGCCGCTGACTTACGCCTTCGCCACTTCCGGCTGGATGCTGGCCCCGGCCTTCGCCGCGCTCGGCCTGGTCAACGCCGGGATGGACCTGGGCGCGCTGAACACGGTGATACAGCTCTCGCAGCCGGGGCGGCTGGGTGAATACTCCGCACTGCAGACTACGGTGCTCGGCCTGCGCGGGCTGATCGCGCCGTTCCTGGGCGTGTGGCTGGTGGGCGCCGGCTTCTCCTACGAACTGACGTTTGCGCTCGGGGCGGCGCTGATTGCGCTGGGGGTCGCAATTGTGTGGAGAGTAAGTTCACACTGAGCACGTGAACTTCATCATAAGCGCAAGCGACATTTGTCGCCATGCCACATGGGAGATGATGATAGGCTGAGTGTGTTGTTTCGGGAGGTGCGCTGCAACGCCGGCCGGCGCTTCGCCAAATGCCGGGCCAGAACATGTTACCGGTCGGCGGCTCGCACTTATCTTCCGCCAATGCAATCCGGCATACAATCGCTCCATGCTCCGCCTTCTCCTCGCCTCCCCCTACCCGGCCATGCGCGCCGGGTTGCGCGTCTTGGTCCAGGACTCGCGCCGCGCCGACATTCTTATCATCGGCGAGGCTGAGACGGCGGAGGCCGCGCTCGATTGGGCGCGCACCATCCAGCCATCCGTCATCGTCTACGATCTGGCCCTCGAAACCGACGAAGAACTCAGTGGTCTGTGGCGCCTGCGGCGTGAGGCCCCCGCCTGCAGCGTCCTCGCCCTGGCCGAGCCTGGCGCGAACGCGCGGATGCTGGCCGCCCTGCAAGCCGGCGCGCGCGGCTGCCTGCCCAAAACCGTGACCGGCGCCGAGCTGGCCGAGGCCCTGGCCGACGTGGCCGCCGGCGAAACCGTCGTGCCGCCTGCCGCCACCGCCGCCCTGCTCGACCAACTGCGTGGCGAGGCCCCATCGGTCTCCCTCTCCCCGCGCGAAGCCGATGTGCTGCGCGGCGTAGCCGCCGGCCTCACAAACAAGGCCATCGCCCTGAAGCTTGGCATCAGCGAACACACCGTCAAGTTTCACCTGGGCGGGGCGATGACCAAGCTGAACGCCGCCTCGCGCGCCGAGGCCGTCGCCAGCGCCATCCGCCGCGGCCTGATTTCGGTGTAGGAGGGGGCGGGGCGTGCGGCGCCTTTCTCCTCCGCCTGACCATTCGGTTAGCCGCGCGCGCGCCGGATGGGTGAGGGCGCGGCTTCCCGCTCGTGCTATCGTGAGCAGAGCACATATCCACTGCCATCAACCAGGAGTGTGAGATGAACCTTCAGGAATTTTCCGACGCCCTGGCCGACGCAGTCGAGACTGCCGGCAAATCTACCGTCACCGTAGACGCGCGCGGGCGCATCCCCGCCACCGGCGTGGTCTGGAGCGCCGACGGTGAAATCCTCACCGCCGACCACGTTGTCCAACGCGATGACAACCTGAAGGTGATCCTGCCGGACGGCAGCCCGCACACAGCCAGGTTGCTGGGCCGTGATCCGGCCAGTGACCTGGCCCTGCTCAAGATCGAGGCCACCGGCCTGGTTGTGCCGGCCTGGTCTGAAGTCAAAGTCGGCCACCTCATCCTGGCGCTGGGTCGCCCCGACGATTTGCAGGCAGTGGTCAGCAACGTCGTCGCCGTCGGCGGGCCGGTCAAAGGCCCCTTCCGCCATCTGGAGGCCTACATCCAGACCGATGTGACGATGTTCCCCGGCTTCTCCGGCGGACCGCTGGTGGACGCGAGCGGGCGCGTGGCCGGGATCAACAGCAGCGCTCTGGCGCGCGGCGCGAGCGTGGCTGTGCCGGTGGCTGCCGCTCGCAAAGTAGCAGACGCACTGCGCCAGCACGGGCGCATCAAGCGCGGCTATCTGGGCGTCAGCACCCAGCCCGTCCCCTTGCCGGAGGCCATCAGAGCGCAGGCCGGCCAGACTGCGGGCCTGATGGTGATCGGCGTGGAGAAGGACAGCCCGGCGGAGAAGGGCGGCCTGCTCCAGGGCGATGTGATCATCGCGCTCGCCGGCCAGCCGGTGACGAACGTGGAGAGCTTGCAGGGCGCGCTTGGGCCGGGCACGGTGGGCCAGGTCGTGTCCGTGCGCGTGGTGCGCGGCGGCCAGATGACCGAAGCCCATGTCACCGTCGGCGAGCGCGAATAAGGCGCACCCCCGTCTGAAACAAAACAGGCCCTCGGACTGAGGGCCTGCCTTGATTCTGGCCGGGCCGCGCCGGCCTTAGAGAGCCGGGTCGGACGGACTGACAGCCTCGGCGCCGCCGGCAGGATTCTCGGCCGGCGCAACGCTTTTCGCTGCGCCAGGGCGATCTCCTTCTTCCTTCTTCTTCGGCAGGAATTTCATCATCGTCGTGCCACACACCTCGCATTTTCCCTTCAGGGCGAGCTTGCCGTTCTTCACGGTGACGATCTCGCCCTGGGTGACCTTGCGAGTGGCTTTGCACTTCACGCAGTAAGCCTCAGCGTCCGCCGGGACTGCGATGGCGGGATTCTCGGGGAGTGCCATGTTTTGTTTTCCTTTTCTTCTAGTGCGTCCTTCGCTCTAGCGATCGAACGCAGTCGAACGCCAGGCGTTCGCGCGTTCGCAGCGGCGGCTTCATGGAATTGGAGCCGCTGGGTTGAACGACTGGGATGCTAGCACCCCCGCTCAACCCTATCAAGTAGACCATAAAGCAAAACTCATTTGTTCGTCTTTATCTATTTCTTGACTTCGCCTCGCCGACTATGCTATACCACCGCCAACACCTTCCCAGACCAGCCCATGCATAAAGAACGCGTCTCCGACGACATCTACGTCTTCACCAGCGACCAGTACGCACGGGTAACTGCTGGCGCCGTGTTGTACGGTGAGGGTGCGGTGCTGATTGATACCCTCGCCTTCCCCTCTGAAACCCAGCAGATCAAGGACTTTCTGGAGAACCGGCTGGGGTCGCCGGTGCGTTACGTCATCAACACCCATTACCACTCCGACCACACCAACGGCAACTACCTGTTCCCGAACGCTCAGATCATCAGCCACCGATTATGCCGCGAGAAGCTCGATACGGTGGGCCGGGCCGGGCTGGCCCGGGCGCGGGCGCAGTCGCCAGAGCTGTCCGCCGTCGAGATCGTCCTACCCACCGTGCTGCTGGCGGATGGCTCGCTCACCCTGCATCTGGGCAAGAAGACGCTCCAGCTCCTCCACACGCCAGGCGCTACGCCGGACTCCCTCTCCGTGCTGCTGCGCGAGGACCGCATTCTGTTCGCTGGAGACATGATGATGCCACTGCCCATCATTGCGGACGGCGATATTGACGACCTGATCCGCTCGCTGCAAGCCATTCCCCCGCTGGGGCTGGAGAACGTGGTGCCCGGCCACGGCGACGTGGTGCTGCGGGGCGAGATTGATGATGCCATCCGCTCCAACTTGAAATACCTAGAGGCCCTGCGGAAGAAGGTGGAGGCTTTGGTGAAAAAGGGCCGCCCGCGCGAGGCCGCCCGCGAGATTTCCATCGAGTCGTGCGGCAAGAGCCGCATCCCGCTCAACGGCCTGGTCGTCCAACTTCACACGGCCAACTGCCTGGCCTTGTATGACCGGCTGAAGGGTGGGGATTGAAATCGGACTCGCTGCCTTCCCCATGTCACCCCAAGACCTCCTGACCGCCATCGCTGCCCTGCCGGAGGCGGAACGCCGAGACCTGCTAGCCCGCCTGCGTGAGCTTTACCCGGCCGAGGCTGAGCCGCCGGCGTTGCGGCAGGGCCGCCTGCCCCTCACCAACTGGACCGGACCGGTGGATTACCTGATCGTCTTCGACGGCGGCAGCCACGGCAACCCCGGCCCGGCCTATGGCAGCTACGTCATCTTCGACGAGCGGGGCAGCGGCCAACCGGTGCGGCTGGAGTTCTCAGGCGAGCTGACGAACAACGAGGCCGAGTACCAAACCCTGCTGGCTGCCCTGCGTGATCTACGCCAGCGCTTCGAGCCACTCACCCATCAATTGGCGATCAAAGTCCTCGGTGACAGCCAGCTAGTCATTCGGCAGGTGATGGGCGAGTGGAAGACGAAGGAGCCGCGCCTGCGCGCCCTGCGCGACGAGGTGCTGGCCGAGCTGGGCCGCTTCAAAGCCTATCGGCTGGCTTACCAGCCGCGCGAAGACACGCTGAAAGTTCTAGGTCACTGAATCGCTCTCCCCCGGAAAGGCCCGCCTTCGCTTGCGAGCCGACGGGCGCTATGGCATAATCGCGCGCAATAACCCAAAGGCAAAGACGGAAACGAGTAAGCGGCGTTCGGCCTCAGCGAGTCCGGGCCGGGTGCAAGCCGGATGGCAACGCGCCGCCGAAAATCCTTCCCGAGCCGCGCGGTGAAAATCTCCACTCTCTCATCTCTCTGTCAAAGAGCTGGAGATTGGGGACTGGAGGTTAGTAACCGCCGCCGGAGCCGCTCTCCGTTATCAACGCGCAGGCCTGACGCCGAGCCGCGCCGCGCCTGATTGAGCGGTCGCCGGCGTGGCGACAACTCGGGTGGTACCACGGGAGTCCATTGACCTCGCCCCGATTGTGGGCGAGTTTTTTTATGCGCTTTCAGCAACGAGCCGAGTTGAGCACCCAGACGCTTGAACGCGTTTTTGTTTCGATTGTGCTGGCGCTGGCCGGGATGTTTTTCTTCAACCAGTTGGGCGAGGCGCCGCCCGGATTGAACGGTGATGCGGCGGCCAAGGGCCTGCACGCGCTCAAGTGGCTTCAGGGCGGGCCGCTGCCGTTTTGGATTCCGCACGCCAGCGCCCCCGAACCATTGATGGTCTGGCTGCAAACGTTGACGACGGTCGTTTTGGGGCCATCTATCCTGGCGCTGATTGTCCCCAGCGCGGCGGCGATGGTGGCCGCCGCGCTGGCCGCTTACTGCGTGGCCAGCGAGGCCGGGCGCAGCCTGGGTGAAGCCGAGAGCCGCTGGGCCGGGTTGCTGGCCGGGTTGGGCTTCGCCAGCAACGTCGTCCTCTCGGAGTTCGGGCGCTCAGGTTTGCGCGCGACGCTGCTGCCGGCTTTCGAGGGCTTCACCCTCTGGCGCCTGCTGGTTGCAGTTCGCACCAACCGCAGCCGCGACTATGTGGCGGCGGGCTGTTTGCTCGGCGGCCTGGCGTACACGTATCTGGCCGCGCGCCTTTTCCCGCTGGCGCTGGCCGCGTTCTTTGTCATTGCCTGGCTGAGCGCGCCCGGCTTCCGCGCGCACTGGCGCGGCTGGGCGCTCATGGTCGCGGCGGCGACTTTTGTCCTGCTGCCGCAGCTTGTGTTCTTTGCTCTTCATCCGCACACTTTCGCGGAGCGCGCCGTCAACACGGGCTTCGCCAGCAACGTGTTGTACGAACAACTGGGATTCTGGGGCTTGCTGGCGCACAAATTGTGGGGCTACGTTCTGATGCTCGGCGTGGAGTGGTCGGGGCAATACAACCAGAGCGCGCGGCCATTGCTCCAGCCGCTTGCGTTTGCCGGGCTGATTTTTGCCGCGCTGCGCCTGCCGCGTGGCTGGCGCGAGCCGGGCCAGCTGGCGCTCACACTCGCGCTGCTGGTCATGTTCCTGCCGGACTTGATCGCCGGCGACCGCCAGTCGCCGCACGAGATGCGTTCAATTGGCGTCGCCTTGCCCGCACACGCTTTGAGCGGCATTGGATTGGTCTGGGCTTGTCAGTTTCTGGCGCGGCGCTTCCAGCGGCTCGCGCTTGGGCCTGGACTTTCGTTTTTAGCTGCTCTGACTCTTGTGGGTTGGGGCTGGCTGGACTGGTTCGGTGATGTCGCGCCGCGTCTGCGCCAGAGCGCTTACACCTGGTATCAGACTCGCGGGGTCGCAGCGGCCAACTTCATCACCTCAACCGAGGCGCCGGTGCTGGTGCCCCTCATCGAATACACGCACAGCACCTTCACCTACCTGATGGCAGCCCGCGTTCGCCACTTTCGCGGTGCGCTGGACTCGTCCGGCCAGGTCCATCATCCAGCCTCGGCCGAGGTGCTGGTGCTTTGGCCGGCCAGCCTCGCGCAGCAACGGCCTGAGGGTCTGAGCTACCGCTACAACCCGGAATCTTTCGTGCTCGTGGACGGCGACACAGCCTGGCTGATGCCGCCGACCGGCCACCGGCGCTGGGAAGAGCTGAAGCAATTTCCCGCGCAGCCCCTCACCACGTCGTTGGGCGAGCAGGCGGCAGAAATTTATCGCGTGCCGTTCGACTGGTTTCAATTTCCGGCGCAGGTCACGCCCACCTGGCGCAGCGACGAAGTCTTTGCCGAGGCAATCCGCGCCTGGGGCGCCAGCGCTTCGCAGACCGTGCTGACGCCGGGCGAGCCGATCAACGTGACCGGCTTTTGGGAAACTCAGGCGCGCATTCAGCGCAACTATCGCTACTTCGTCCACCTGCTGGACGATCGTCAGCAATCACGCACCGCCGACAATGCCATGCCCGGCTATGGAACTTTTGAAACGGACATCTGGCAGCCGGGCAGCGTTATCCCGCTGCAGCAATGGGTGAACGTCCCAAACGATTTAGCGCCCGGTCGCTACTGGCTGGAGCTGGGCTTTTTCGATTACCTGACCGGCGAACGCCCGGCTGGCCGTCAAAGCAATCGTGTGCTGGTCGGCCCGCTCAAAGTGCCGCTGCCTCCGGCGGCTCCGCTGGCAGGCGCACAGCCCCTCTCTGCGCACCTGGGCGATTCGCTGGCCTTGCGCGGCTACACGCTGCAAACGCTAGACGACAAGCAATGGGTGTTTACGTTGGACGTAGCCGCTTTCGCGCCGCCTGCGCTGGATTACACCTTCTTTATTCACCTGGACAGCGCCACACAAAAGGCGCTGGCCCAGGCGGATGGCATGCCGCTGGATGGCGCTTACCCGACGAGCCTCTGGGCCGCCGGCGAGCGGGTTCCGGTGACTCTTACCGTAAACGTACCGCCCGATTTACCCGCGGGTGCGTACACCGTGTGGCTGGGCGCTTACTACTGGCCCACCGGCGAACGGCTGGCAGTGCAGAACACTCAGGCCCAGGTGGAGGAAAACCGCCTGCTGCTCCAAACGTTGACCTGGCCGCCCACGAGGTAACCGTGACCGCACTGCTTTACCAGACTGACGCCTATCTCAAAGACTTTGACGCTCTCGTGACGCATGTCGAAGGCAACGCCGTCGCGCTCGACCGCACCGCGTTCTACCCCGGCGGCGGCGGCCAGCCGCATGACGTGGGACGGCTGTCGGGCGCAGGCCGGGTCTGGAACGTCGTCCGGGTGCGCAAGACGGGCGCCGACCTCTGGCATGAGCTGGACTCCGAGCCGCCGCCGGCGAACACCACGATACACGGCGTGCTGGACTGGACGCGGCGCTATCAGCTGATGCGCACCCATACCGCCATGCACATCCTCTGCGGCGTGATCTTCCGCGACTACGGCGCGAGCGTGACCGGCGGCAATATGGAGCCGCTGCGCGGGCGGATGGACTTCGAGTTCGAGACGATGCGGCAGGAGTTCGTGCGCGAGATCGAAGAGAAGATCAACCTCGAAGTGGCGGCGGCCCGCGAGGTACGGGTGAGGGTGCTGCCGCGCGCCGAAGCCTTCCAAATCCCCGACCTGATCCGCACCAAGATCAACCTGCTGCCGGAGAGCATCGCCGAGGTGCGCACCGTGGAGATCGTCGGCCTCGACCTACAGGCCGACGGCGGCACGCACGTCGCCAACACGCGCGAGGTCGGGCGCATTCGGATCGCGGATTACAAGAGCAAGGGCAGGATCAACAAGCGGATTGAAGTTGTGATCGAGACTCAGTACTTCACGAAAGCATCCTGATCCTTCGGCTTCGCTCAGGAGAGGGCCGCGCTTCTTCGACTGCGCTGACCAGAAAATAGGTCGCTCCGACTGATGCGTCCAGTCGAGCCTCAAGCCACGGGCGTTACGCCATGGCCACGGGAACCAACTCAACGGCATAGCCGAGCGACTTGAGCTTTCGCAGTGAGCGTTTGACCGCAGTGGCTTTCTGTTTCTCGGTCATGGCTGCGGCAACCGGCTCCCGATAGGGTTCATTCCGGGTCAACATATGCCAGGCGCTGACGACAATCGAGTGCGCCACGGCGATAA
>JBBIQY010000081.1:0-18929 GCA_037442085.1 Anaerolineae bacterium | reverse complement strand
GGCACCGAGCGGCTTCGGTGTTGCTGAAGACCTTCTGCGTGGCAATCAGAAAATGAATGTAGTCGAGTTCGTCACACTTGGGCGGGTTCATACCCGCAGTGTACCCGACTTATGGCAAGTGCGTAACTCCTAACACAATTTTCGGCATACGGCCCGGCAGGTTTCGCGGGCTGTACGGGCCGGGCCTGTTCTGGATCATCCCGGTGGTGGACACGATCTCCAACTGGATTGATCATCGCACCATCGTCACGCCCTTTGCAGCGCAGAAGACGCTGACGCGCGACACCGTGCCGGTAGACGTGGACGCGGTGCTCTTCTGGGTAGTGTGGGACGCGCAGAAGGCTGCGCTGGAAGTCGAAGACTACCAGGCCGCCGTGGACTGGGCGGCGCAGACCGCGCTGCGCGACATCATCGGCAAGATGATGCTGGCGGATATCCTCGTCGGACGTGAAGCGATTGACCAGGAACTGCAACGCATCATTGATGAGCGCACCACCCCCTGGGGCGTGAGCGTGACCAGCGTCGAGATCCGCGACATCGTCATCCCGCAGAGCCTGGAGGATGCGATGAGCCGGCAGGCGCAGGCCGAACGCGAACGCCAGGCGCGTGTCATTCTGGGCGAGAGCGAGAAGCAGATCGCCGACTCGTTTGCCGAGGCCGCCCGCGCCTACGCCGACAACCCGACCGCCCTGCACCTGCGCGCGATGAACATGCTGTTCGAGGGCCTCAAGGAAAAGGGCGCGCTGGTGATTGTGCCCTCCTCGGCGGTAGATACGATGAACCTGGGCGGGCTGAGCGGCATGGTTTCGCTGACGAAGACCATCGGTCAGAACGCTGGCGGAGAAAACGGATAGAACAGCTAAGATAGAGACGGAAGCGGATGCCTCCAAACCGATCCGTTCCATCCGTTGAGAAACTCCCTGATGCTTGCTTTTACCTATGCCCTGAACGCTCTGCTGATGATCGCCGCGCCGGTAGCGCTGTGGCTCTGGTTGCGCCGCCGCTGGCCGGAGACTTTTACCTGGCGACTGATCATTATCGGCGCGCTGATGTTCATCCTGTCGCAAGTGGTCCGGCTACCCCTGCTTGGCGGGCTGACGGCGCTGTTTCAGTCAGGCGCGTTGCCAGGCCCACCAAGCGAGCTCAATCTTGCGTTCAACGTCATCGTCCTCAGCCTGACAGCGGGGATCTTTGAGGAATCGGCGCGTTATGTTGGCTATCGCTGGCTTGTTCAGGACGCCCGCACCTGGAAGCAGGGCATTGTTTATGGTGCAGGCCATGGCGGCATCGAGGCCGTTATCTTCGGTGCGTTGGCCGCAGTCACGGTCATCAGTATGATCTCCCTGCAGAACGTTGATGTCACTACACTGCCGATCCCACCTGAACAGCAGGCGCTGACCGCCCGACAGCTCGCCGATTTCTGGTCTGCGCCCTGGTACCTGACTCTGCTTGGCTGGGTGGAGCGAGTGTTTGCGCTCTGTGTGCATATGTCGCTTTCCGTTATGGTGCTTCAAGTCTTTAGGCGCCAGCAGTGGCGCTGGCTGTTCCTGGCCATGGGCTGGCATACGCTCGTCAACGCCGGCGCGGTCACAGTTTTACAGAGCTACGGCCCGGTAGCGGCGGAAGCGGCGCTGGCCGTCGTTGCTTTGCTAAGCGTAATCATCATCTTCAATTTTCGGGCGGATGTGCCGGCAAGGCCCAGCGGGGCGAGGGCAGCGGGGCGCTGAGCGGCAGAAACGGGCAGGGCTTTATGATTGAGACAGAGGGCCTCACCAAGATTTTTCCCGGCGCGGGCAAGGGGCCGGCAGGTAAGACGACGGCTGTGACGGCTGTGGATAACCTGACGCTTTCTGTGGAGGAAGGTGAGGTGTTTGGCTTCCTCGGGCCAAACGGGGCCGGCAAGACGACAACGGTTCGTATGTTATGTGCACTGATCGGCCCGACGAGTGGCCAGGCTCGGGTGAACGGCTTCACGATCGGGCGCGACGACCAGTCCATTCGGCAGAGCGTGGGCATTCTGACTGAAACGCCCGGGATGTACGACCGGCTGAGCGCCGAGAAGAACCTGGTCATCTTTGGCAGGCTGTACGGGGTCAAAGACCCGCTTGGCCAAGCGCATAAATACCTCAAGCTGTTCGGATTGTGGGAGCGGCGGCTGGACCCGGCGGGGAGCTTCTCCAAGGGCATGCGCCAAAAGCTGGCGATCACACGCGCTTTGCTGCACGAGCCGCGGGTGCTCTTCCTGGACGAGCCGACCAGCGGCCTGGACCCGGAGGCGGCCCGGTTGGTGCGCGACGCCATTGAACAACTGCGCGGCGAGGGCCGGACGATCTTCCTCACCACCCACAACTTGGCCGAAGCCGACCGCCTGTGCGACCGGATCGCCATCTTCAAGACGCGGCTGGTCACTGTGGACACACCGGCGAACCTGCGGCAGCGGCTGTATGGCCGGCAAGTGGTCTTCCACCTGCGCCATCTGGACCCGGCCTGGGTGGAGGCTGTGCGCGCCCAGCCATTCGTCAAGGAAGCGCAGGCCGTGGATGGACGCCTGCTGGTGCGCCTGGACGACCCGGAAACGCACAACCCCGTCCTGTTGCGCCAATTACTGGCCGCCGGCGCGGACGTTCAGTTCGTCGGTGAGCTGCGCCGCTCCCTGGAAGACATCTACCTGAAGCTGGTCGGTGACGATGTTCCACGTGGAACAGGGCCGGCACCTGAAGGACAGTGAAGCCGCCTGGCTCCGCCCCATCCATTAACTCCCGATGAACACGCTCCGCATCCAAACCATCATTGACAAGGAATGGGCCGAGGTCTTCAAGAACCGGCTGGTGCTGTTCAGCGTGCTGGCGCTGCCGCTACTGTTGACGGCCCTGCCGCTCGGCATCCTGGCCGGCCTGCCCGGCCTGGCAGCGCCGGGCGGCGACATCTCCGACCTGCCCCCCAGCCTGCTGCGCGCCTGTGGGCC
Source organism: Anaerolineae bacterium (assembly GCA_037442085.1). Classification (GTDB taxonomy): domain Bacteria; phylum Chloroflexota; class Anaerolineae; order Anaerolineales; family UBA6663; genus JANWXR01. The sequence continues at coordinate 15,964 of JBBIQY010000081.1, read as the reverse complement.
GCTCTCGCCCGCCGAATGCTTCCAGGTTTACCTCATCAATCAGTTCCTGGTGCTTTTTATGATGATGCCGCTCTTCATCCCCATTGCGATCGCCGCTTACAGCGTCGTCGGCGAGAAGACCACGCGCAGCCTGGAGCCGCTGCTGGCTACCCCCATCACCACCGAGGAATTGCTGGTAGGCAAGGGGCTGGCCGCCGTCATCCCGGCCGTGTTGGCGACCTGGCTGGGCTTCTCCATTTTTGTCGTCGGCATCCTCATCCTGCGCGCGCCGCCTGTTGTCCTCCTCAACCTCTTCAGCCCGACTTGGCTGCTGGCGATCTTTGTCGTCGGCCCGCTGATCTCGGTGCTGGCCGTGAACTTTGCCCTGATTGTCTCCTCGCGCGTCAGCGACCCGCGCGTGGCAGAGCAGATCTCGGGCGTCCTGGTCGTGCCCCTCATCGCGCTGGTGTTTGCTCAGGTGGCCGGACTTATCATTCTGAATCTACAGGTCATGCTCGGCGCTATCCTGCTGCTGCTCGTGGTGGATGCGGCGCTCATCTACACCGGCGCGCGCCTGTTCCAGCGTGAGACGATTCTGACGAAGTGGAAGTAAGGAGCAGTGGTCATGAAAATGGATCGGGGAGTGCGAGGAACGTCGGTCATGCTTCGGCTGGCCCGGCTCTTCGGCGTCCTTGCCTGCCTCGGCGTCTTCGGCGGCGCCGCCCACGCCCAGGACGACGAGCTGACGCTATACGTGCGCCGCAACTTCGGCTACGGCGGCGGCAGCCAGATCCAGGGCAATTTTCGGTTGGAGGTCGAGGGCCCGGCCAACCTTGTCTCCGTCACGTACAAAATTGACGACCTGATCATTGCCACGACGACCGAGCCGCCATTTCGCGTGGATTTCGACACGGATGCCTATCCCCTCGGCTGGCATGACCTGACCGCGGTGGGGCAGACGGCAGATGGACGCACCCTGGTCAGCAAACCGCGTCGCTTCGAGTTTGTGCCGGCGAGCGTCGGCTATGAGACCGCCGGGCGCATCGCGGGCGCCGTCTTCGCTGGTGTGGCGGTTGTCTTTCTGCTGGTCATAGCGCTGCAAGCTCTGGTGTTGGGCCGCAATCGGACGGCGTTGCCGCTTGGCGTGCCGCGCCGCTACGGCCTGTTCGGCGGCGCGATCTGCCCCAGGTGCGGGCGACCGTTCCCGCTGCATCTGTGGGGCCTCAACGCGGGCGCCGGCAAGTTCGACCGCTGCGATCACTGTGGCAAGTGGAGCCTGGTGCGCCGCGCCTCGCCCGAAGACCTCCGCGCCGCCGAGGCCGCCGAACTGGCGCAGTCCCGCCCCGAAACCCCCTTCGCCGAGTCCAGTCCCGAGGAGCGCCTGCGCCGCGAGCTGGATGAGACCCGGTATACGGAGCAGGGATATGGGTAACATTAATTCATGTAAACCGGTGGCCCTTTCCTCGCCTCTCGTCCGTTCGCTGCGTTTTCTTCTCTTTCCATCCGGTGCTATCATCGTCGCACTCTTTTTGAGGAGGTGTTGACGATGACTGAAACAACCCCAGCCGCTAGGCCCGCCGCCGGGCCGCTCACCGGCAACTTCTGGCGATTTGCCATCCTGTTCTCGTTCATTGTGAATGTCGTCTTGCTGATCGCGCTGATCGGCGCGCTGGCCTTCATCTTCGAGATCAAGAACCAGATCGCACAGCCGCTGGTGGGCGGGCTGAGCCAGAGCTTTGCGGAGATGAACCGGGCCAGCATCGTCACGACCATCCCCGTCAACGAGACGATCACCGTCAACGACACCATCCCTGTCGTCTTCGACCTGCCGCTCAATCAGCAGACCAGCGTCATCCTCACCGAGAGCACGCTGGTGCCGCAGACCACCGTTTACCTCAACGGCGTGCCCATCCGCACGAATATCGTCCTGCCCCCCGGCACGTCGTTGCCCGTTCAACTCAGCATGGTCGTGCCCGTCAGTCAGACTATCCCGGTCATGCTCAAGGTGCCGGTCAGCCTGAACGTGGCGGTGAACATCCCCCTGGCGCAGACGGAGTTGAGCCGGCCCTTCACGCGTCTCTCCGGAGTCATTGATCCTTACAACGTCCTGCTCAACAATCTGCCCTCATCATGGAGCGAGGCCCTCTTTGGGCGTTAAGTCGAGGCCGGCGCAACGGTATGACTGACCGGCCCCCTGTCTGCGACTACGAAGGGTCACAGTATCAGGCCGAGTTTTGGGGGACGGGGGAGCGCGCTTACGAAGACCAAAGCGAGGCCCGCGCGCTAAAGGCGCTGCTTCCTGTAGCCGGCAAATTACTTTTGGAGGTCGGCGCCGGGGCGGGGCGCAACACGCCGCGGTACGCCGGCTTCGAGCGCATCGTGCTGCTGGATTACTCGCGCACGCAGCTCCAGCAGGCCCAGGCGCGGTTGGGGCGTAGTGAACGCTACCTCTACGTCGCCGCCGATGTATACCGTCTGCCCTTTGCGCCCGGCCTATTCGACGCGGCCACCATGATCCGCGTCATTCACCACCTGGCCGAAGCGCCCGCCGCGCTAGGACAGGTGCGGGAAGTTCTCCAGCCACAGGCCGTTTTTATCCTCGAGTTTGCCAATAAGCAGAACCTCAAGGCCATCGCGCGCTGGCTGCTGGGCCGGCAGGCGTGGAACCCGTTCGACCCACAGCCGGTGGAGTTCGTCGCCCTCAACTTCGACTTTCACCCGCGCACTATGTTGGACTGGTTACAGAAGGCCGGTTTCACGGTGTGCGCTGTGCGTGCGCTTTCCTACTTTCGCGTGCCGCTGCTCAAACAACGGCTGCCCACCGGCCTGCTCGTCGCGCTCGACGCGGCGTTGCAGCCCACCGGTCGGTTCGCGCAGCTCTCACCGAGCGTGTTCGTCAAAGCGTTGGCGGCGGGCGACGGCCCGCGCGCCGCTGCCGACCAATTCTTTCGCTGCCCGGCGTGTCGCTCGCTCGACCTGAGCGAGCAGGGCGATCACCTGCTGTGTACGGCTTGTCGCCGGCACTGGCCTGTGCGCGACGGGATTTACGACTTCAAGAACGCTCAGTAATCCCCTCCGAGGGGCGTCGCTACAATCCTCTACGCATTTGATTGACAGCCCGAAGCGCCGTGAAGTATTATTCATGCCGTGAATAATAGTTATTCAAGCCCACCAAAGTATTATCCGCGCTGGATCACCGGCGCTCTGCAAGACGCAAGCCGACACTACTCCGTGGTAGTGCTCACTGGTGCGCGCCAGGTTGGTAAAAGCACTCTGCTCCTCAATGCTGATCCGTTTCGGAGCTGGCGTTTTCACACGCTGGATGATTTTGATACCTTGTGCCAAGTGCATGAACGGCCGGAAGCGCTCTGGGCCGGCGCGGATCGCGTCATCATTGATGAAGTCCAACGCGCACCTGAACTCCTATCGGCCATCAAGCAGGCTGTGGATCGCCGGCCGCAGCAGTTGCGGTTTACCCTCTCCGGGTCGGCCAACCTGTTGCTGATGCAAAAGGTCAGCGAAAGCCTGGCAGGCCGGGCCGTCTATTTTGTGCTGGATGCCATGGCCCTGGGTGAAATCAATCAAATGTCACCGCCGGATGTGTTGACGCGCGCCCTGGCCGGCGACTGGCCTGCTGAGGCGATAGTGCCGCTTGCGCCACCGGACCCTCTCCCTCTGCTCTTGCGCGGCTTCATGCCGCCTCTGGTCCTCCTCGAGTCCGCTCAAGCCTGGACGCGCTGGTGGGATGGCTATGTAACCACCTATCTTGAACGCGACCTGCGCCAGGTCTCGCAAATTGCCACGCTGCTTGATTTTCGTCGGCTGATGAGCCTGGCGGCCCTGCGTTCGGGGCAGCTCCTGAATCAATCCGAAATAGCTCGGGATGCGCGTCTGACACAGCCGACTGTCCATCGGTATCTGAACCTGCTTGAGACCACTCACTTGTTTGAGCGCTTGCCGCCTTACACCGCCAGCCGAACGACCTGGCTGCTTAAGTCGCATAAGGCCTTCTGGAACGATCCTGGGTTAGCCGTGTTCCTCTCCGGCTACTTTCAGCCGGCCGAGCTGCGTAGCGCGCGCGAATACGGCGCTTACTTTGAGACCCTCATTTACCATCACTTGCGTGTGCTGGCGCGCCTCATGATGCCACCGGCTTCCCTGTACTTTTGGCGGACGCGGGCAGGTGTGGAGGTAGATTTCATCCTGGAACACGGTCGCCGCCTTCTCGCAATCGAAGTCAAACTAACAGACCACTTGACTTATGGCGAGGCCGCCGGCTTGCGTCGCTTCCTGGCCGAGCACCCTAAAGCTGTCGGCGGACTGCTGCTGTACTGCGGCCGGGAAATTCGCCGGCTGGACGAGAATATTGTCGCTGCGCCGTGGACGATCGTGACCGGCTGAACCCCTCACGGGTAAGATCTGAAGGGTTTTGGAAACCCTGTTGGATGTAGCCCGCAATCCGCGTAATCCGCGGACGCTTTCCCGTTGAACCCCGTGGAGCCAAAAGACTTTGCCCGATCCTGCGTGCTATACTCTCACGCATGGATCTGTTTGACTACAATTTGCAGCGGCGCTTAACGACTGAAGCGCCGCTGGCAGCGCGAATGCGCCCACGCACGCTGGACGAGTTCGTGGGGCAGGAAGAGATCGTCGGGCCGGGCCGCCTGCTGCGACGCGCCATTCAGGCCGACCGGCTCTTCTCTTCGATCCTGCTGTGGGGGCCGCCAGGGACGGGCAAAACTACCCTGGCGCAGATCATCGCCAACACCACCCGGTCGCACTTCACCTCGCTCAACGCCGTGCTGGCCGGCATCCCCGACCTGCGCCAGGTGCTGGCCGAGGCCAGGGAGCGGCGCCGGCTGGAGGGTCGGCGCACCATCCTGTTCGTGGACGAGGTCCATCGCTGGAACAAGGCCCAGCAGGACGCGCTTCTGCCGCATGTCGAGGACGGCACCGTCATCCTGATCGGCGCGACGACGGAGAATCCGTACTTCGAGGTCATCGGCGCGCTGGTCTCGCGCTCGCGCATCTTTCCGCTCAAGGCGCTCACCGCCGAAGACGTGCGCCGCATCCTGCACAACGCGCTGGCCGACCGGGAACGCGGCTTCGGTGCGCGCAACGTCGTGCTCCACCCGGACGCCGAGGCGCACCTGATCTCCGTGGCAGGCGGCGACGCGCGCAACGCCCTCAATGCCCTGGAGCTGGCCGTAGAGACCACGCCGCCGGACGAAGCCGGCGTCATCCATGTCACGCTGGAGGTGGCCCAAGAGTCCATCCAGCGCCGCGCCATCCTGTACGACAAGGACGGCGACGCGCACTACGACACCATTAGCGCCTTCATAAAGAGTGTGCGCGGCAGCGACCCGGATGCGGCCTTGTATTGGCTGGCGAAGATGCTCTACGCCGGCGAAAGCCCACGCTTCATCCTGCGCCGCCTGCTTATCCTGGCCGGCGAGGACATCGGTCTGGCCGACCCGCTGGGCCTGGTCGTTGCCAGCGCCGCGATGCAGGCTTTCGAATTCGTCGGCATGCCGGAGGGCGTTTACCCTCTTGTCGAGGCCACGCTCTACCTCGCCACTGCGCCCAAGTCCAACACGGCGACTGCCTACTTCAAGGCGTACCAGAAGGTCGAGGCCGAGGGCAAAGTGGACGTGCCCCGGCATCTGCAAGATAGTAACCGCGACGCGAAGGGCCTTGGCCACGGCGAGGGCTACGTCTACCCGCACGAGTCGCCTGGCCACCACGTCGGCCAGCAATATCTGCCCACGGCGTTGCTCGGCACCTACTTTTATTCGCCCTCGGAGCAGGGTTATGAAGCGACGGTGAAGGAACGCCTGGCCCGCTGGCGCGCGTCGCAGGAGCAGGCGCTCGGCCTGACGGAAACCACCACGCTGCCAGAGTTGGGTGAGCAGGAGATCCAGGCGATCAAGCGCCGCCTCAGCCGCTGAGACCTTTGGGAACATCGGCGCTTCGGTTAAACACCCCCTCTTCCATCGAACCTGGATCACTCTTAAGCCATTGATAAGAAACTGCGGCAGAAATTAGGATTTGTTTAGAATCATTATACAGACCAGCGACAATGGCAGGCGCATTTGATACATTGTTAGTGCTTCGAAGCAAATTCAAGTCCGCACATTGGTCTTAGGCCGAAGCACTTTTCCAGCGGCCTTGTTCACAACCCAACCATTCACCTGGAGATGATCCTATGAAACGCCTAATGGCGACTCTGCTTGCATTTGCGATTGCCCTATCGTCTTTCGGTATTGCTGCGGCCTCCGGGCCGGGCAATGCCTCCGTCTATGTGATCCATGGTATTCGTGGTGAAGACCTGGGCGCTCCTGCGGCGCTGCCCGTGGATGTGTCGGTGAACGGCGCCTGCGCTCTCAAGGACTTCGAGTTTGGCAACATTGTTGGGCCTCTCTCCTTGCCGGCAGGTTCATACGCGATTGCTATCAGTCTGGCAGATGACGATCCCAGCACCGGCTGCAACAATGCACCTGTGATCGGCCCGGCGACGATCCGATTCCGATCTGGTGAGAATGCCACGGTCATTGCGCATCTGACCGAGGATGGCGCTCCGACCGCGAGCAAGTTCACGAACCGGGTGCGCGGCCTGAACGAACGCAACGCCCGTCTGGTGGTGCGTCACACCGCAGCCGCGCCGACCGTTGACATCGGTGTCAATCGGGGTGACCGCGAGATTCGCTGCCTGAAGAATCTTTCCAATGGTGGTGAGGTTATCACCACGGTGCGCGCCGGCGCATACCACGTCTTCGTCTATCCGGCCGGCGCACCGTCCCCGGTTGCCGGCCCGATCCCGGCCGACTTGGCTGGCGATAAAGTGACCATCGTGTACGCAGTCGGCACGCTATCGAAGGGTACTTTCACTGTGCTGGCCCAGGTGCTGCCCACGCATTAATGGCAAGCCTCTAACGAATGCCAAGCCCATTCTTCGGAATGGGCTTCTTTTTTTCCGGTGAAATCTCAGTGGTAAACTGCCACCTACAATTGACGCGGCAGGAGGCCGCTGGATGACCCAATTGCTTCTAATCCGCCATGGTGAAAACGACTACACACGCGCCGGCAAACTGGCGGGCTGGACGCCGGGCGTCGGCCTGAACGCGGTCGGCCGCCAGCAGGCGCTGGCGCTGGTCGAAAAACTCAAAGCCGTCCCCCTCGTTGCCATTTACTCCAGCCCGCTGGAGCGCGCGCGCGAAACCGCCGCGCCGCTGGCTGAAGCCAGAAAGCTGGAAGTGCAAATTGTGGAGGGTCTGGGCGAAGTGCAGTATGGTCGGTGGCAAGGCAGAAGCCTGAAGCGGCTGGCGCGCACCAAGCTCTGGCGCACCGTGCAAGGCCTACCCTCTGCCATGCAATTTCCCGAGGGCGAAACCTTCCGCTCCGTGCAGAGCCGCGCCGTGGACGCTGTCGAGGCCCTCGTCCACGCCCATCCGAAGGACCCGATTGCGGCCTTCTCGCACGGCGATGTGATCAAGCTCATCGTCGCCCACTACCTGGGCGTGCCGCTCGATTTGTTTCAACGGATCGTGATCGCCACGGCCTCGGTCACCATCCTGCGCCTCGGTCACGGCCAGCCCGCTTTGGTAAAATTGAATGACACCAGCGGCGTTGAAATAACCGGGCCGCTCGCTTCCAAGAAACGCAAACCATCCCATCGTTCGTAGGTCAAAGGCTGCCGCCCGGCTCCACGACCTGTGCGCTTCAACCTCTGGTACTCTCTTCATGGCCGGCGCCGTTTACGAACTCAACCCCGTCACCTTTCTCACCACCGGCTTCATCGGTCAGCCGGGCAAGCGCGTGTTCTACCTCCAGGCCGCGCACGGTCAACAGGTGATCACCCTGGTCGTGGAGAAGCTGCAAGTGGAAGCGCTGGCTCAGGGCATCCTCGAGTTTCTGCGCGAGCTGCAGGAAAAGTTTCCCAATCTGGCAGCGGCGGAGGCCGACTACCGGCCCGAGCAGATGAGCCTGCAGACGCCGCTCGACCCCGCCTTCCGTGTCGGCCAAATGGGCCTGGGCTATGACTCCGATCGCGACCTGGTGGTGCTGGTGGCGCAAGAGGTGACGACCGAAGCGCGCAGCGCCGACGAGGCCGGCGTCGCGCGCCTGTTCGCCACCCGCGCGCAGATGCGGATGCTGGCCGAGCATGGCCGCAACATCGTCCGGCAGGGCCGGCCCATCTGCCCGCTGTGCGGCCAGCCCATTGACCCGGACAGCCACTTCTGCCCGCGCCGCAACGGGCACCGCTACTGACATGGCCGCCACCAACTCCCCGCGCCCCATCGGCATCGAGGCCATGCTCAACCTGCTGCGCGAAGGCGACCTGAAGCTCGAGGGCCTGCTGCCGCATGGCTCCAACTACACCTTCCTGGCGCGCGTCAGCAGTCGGGCCGGCGAAGTTGCACAGGTGACGTTCGCCGTGTACAAGCCCATCAAGGGCGAGCAGCCGCTATGGGACTTTCCCGAGAACACGCTGGCCTATCGCGAAGTAGCGGCCTTTCTCGTCAGCCAGGCGCTGGGCTGGGATTTCGTGCCGCCGACCGTCTACCGGGACCGCGGCCCGCACGGCCCCGGCTCGCTCCAGTATTTCGTCCAGGCCCGGCCGGACTTCCACTACTTTACGGTGACCGACGAGGTTCGGCCTGCGATGCGGCGCGTGGCGCTGTTCGACCTGCTCATTAACAATGCCGACCGCAAAGGCGGTCACGTCCTCAAAGATCAGGCCGGCAAAATCTGGCTGATTGATCACGGCATCTGCTTCCACGCGCAGCACAAACTCCGCACCGTGATCTGGGAGTTCGCCGGCGAGCCGATCCCGGCCGAATTGTTGAGCGAACTGGAAGCCTTCCGCGACAAGCTGGAGTGCGACGAAGACCTGAAGACCGCCCTCCATCATCTGCTCGACCCTTTGGAAGTGGCGGCTCTGCGCCGCCGCGCCGACCGTTTGCTGACGGCGCGGCACTATCCGCATCCCAGCGCGGGCCGCAACTACCCCTGGCCGCCAGTTTGAGCGTCAAAGCGGCGGCTGTCGGTCAGGCTCAAGGCCTGCGGCAACCGATCCGCATCCCATCTCACGAAAGTACCCAATCACTTCATCCAGCGTCACGTCGAGCGGCACGGTCGGCTCCCAGCCGATAGCGGCCTTGATCTTGGCGAGGCTCGGCACGCGGCGCTGCATATCCTCGAAGCCTGCCTCGTAGGCTTGATCGTAGGGCACAAACTTCAGCCCGGCGGCGCTGCCGGTGCGAGCCAGCACCCGCTCGGCCAGCGCGCGGATGGTGATCTCTTCCTGTGAGCCGATGTTGAAAATCTCGCCGACCGCTTTGGGCGAAACCGCCAGCTCCATCACCGCGCGCACTGTGTCGCGCACGTTGCAGAAGCAGCGGCTCTGTGAGCCGTCGCCATACACGGTGAGCGGCTCGCCGCGCAGCGCCTGCTGCACCAGGCGTGGGATGACCATGCCGTAGCTGCCCGTCTGTCTCGGCCCGACGGTGTTGAAGAAACGAGCAATCACCACCGGCACGCCGAACTGCTTGTGATAGGCCAGCGCGAGGAACTCATCAATTGCCTTCGACTCGGCGTAGCTCCAGCGGCTCTTGCTGGTCGGCCCCATCACGCGGTCGGCGTCCTCGCGGAAGGGGATGTCGGCGCTCTTGCCGTATACCTCGCTGGTCGAGGCGATGAGGATCTTCTTGCGGTAACGGCGCGCCAGCTTCAGTGCCATCTCGGTGCCCTCGAGGTTGGTCTCGATCGTCCAGACCGGGTCCTTGACGATCAGCTCCACGCCCACGGCGGCGGCTAGGTGGAAGATCGCATCGCACTCGCTCACCAGGCGGTCCATCACCGTCTCGTTCGTCACGGATTCGTAGACGAATTGAAAGCCCGGCTGTGAGGTGAGATGGGCGATGTTATCGGCGCGGCCCGTCGCCAGGTTATCTACGGCGACGACCGTGTGGCCCTGCGCCAACAAAGCGTCTGCGAGATGGCTGCCGATGAAGCCGGCCCCACCGGTGATCAAAGCGCGCATGGTTTACTTGACGCTCGGCTGTTCCGAGGCGATGATGATCTTGTCGAGGTGAAGGCGGCGGATGCGCCACAGATCACGGAACATGTTGATCACGCCCTCCCAGAGCCGCACCTTGCTGCCCGGCATATCCGCCCATTGCACTGGCATCTCCACGATGCGCAGCCCGGCGCGCTCGGCCAGATACAACACCTCCACGTCGAACATGAAACGTTCGACGCGGCTCAGGGCGAACAATTGCCGGGCGACGCCGCCGCGATAGGCCTTGAAGCCGCACTGCGTATCCTTGAACTGGCGCAGGCCGACCAGGATGTATTTGATCTGATCGAACAGCCAGGAGGCAAAGCGCCGAAAGAGGGGCGGCTTCACGTAGATCTTGGCCTGTGGCAGGCCGCGCGACCCGATGACCACGTCCGCCTGCGTGGTCTCCAGCACGCCGAGGATATCGGCGATCTCATCCAGCGGCGTCGAGAGGTCGGCGTCCATGAACACGACCGGGTCGCCGCGCGAGGTCAGCACCCCGGTGCGCACGGCGTAGCCCTTGCCGCGGTTGGGCGTGTACGAGATCAGCCGGGCGCGCGGCTCGCCGGCGATGGCGTCGCTGACGCGCTCCGCCGTCCGGTCGGTGCTGCCGTCGTCCACGATGATCAACTCGTAGTCGGGATAGCGCTCCCCCAGATAGTCCAGAATGCGGCCCAGTCCGTCGCCGAGCCGCTGCTCTTCATTGTAGGCTGGGATGATGATCGAGAGCACGTGTCAGGCCGGTTCGTTCTGCACGCGCTCCAGCAGAGCGAAGGAGAGCACATGGTCGAGGATCATGTGCCCGTCCTCCTGCTGGCCGATGCGATCGCTGGGGATGACGATCTTGAGGTCGGCCAGTTGGGCCAGTTGGCCGCCGGGCCGCCCGCAGAAGCCGATGACGCGCCCGCCCTGGCTCTTGGCGTACTCAATGGCCTTGATGATGTTGGGCGAGTTGCCGGAGGCCGAGATGGCGATGACGACGTCGCCCGGCTGCATCAGGTTTTGCAGCGGTTCGACGAAGATATCGTGGTAGTGCTGGTCGTTGCCGACAGCGGTCATGAACGGTACGTTGTCGGTGAGGGCGATGGCGCGGAAGCGCCGCTTGCCGGCGACGCGCGTGAACTTGTTGAGGTCGTTCATCATGTGCGAGGCGGTGGCCGCCGAACCGCCGTTGCCAATGATGAAGATCGTCCGGTTCGCGCGCCGGGCCTCCATCAGGGCGTCGGCCACGGCGCGTACCTCGTCGCGCGACAGGTTGCGGATCACTTGCTCCAGTTCGGTCAGGTACAGGTCAATCGCGTCCATAAGCTCCTAGAGCGGCGGCCGGCTATTCACGGATGGCGCCGACACGTTTCATATGCGCGCGGGCCGAGGCCGTATAGTTGCCGAAGTCCGGCTGGCGCGTCGCCCATTCTAGATACTCGCAGGCGCTTTGGGCAGGGTGACCTTTTGGCTCCCAGCCGAGCGCGCGCAGGCGGCTGATGTCGGACACAATGTGGCGCGTGTCGCCGAAGCGGTATTCACCCGGCAGGTAGGGCTCCAGGTCCGGTCGGCCGGCGGCGGCGGTCATCATCCGCGCGAACTCGAGCACCGTCCAGGCCTGGCCGGCCCCAACGTTGAAGGCCTGATAGTCCGCGCGCGGGTCCTCCAGCACCAACTGGTTGGCGCGCGCTACATCGCCCACGTAAACATAGTCGCGCAGTTGCTGGCCGTCCTCGTAAATCAGCGGGCGCTCACCGGCCAGCGCCTGCATGGCGAAGATGCGCAACGCGCCGGAGTAGGCATTGCGGAAGGATTGGCGCGGCCCCTGCACGATCGAATAGCGCATCGCCACCGACGGGATGCCGTAACGTTTGCCGAGGTTGAGCGCGATCTGCTCCTCGGCGTACTTGCTCATCGCGTAAGTGTTGTGGGGACGGACCACCGCCTCGTCCGTCACGTCGGAGCGCAGCCTCTCGCCGGTGTCTGGGTCGCGCAGCTCCCACTCGTGGCGCGCCAGCTGCTCCGCCGGGCGCTGGCCGGGATACACCACCGTGCCATCGGCGCGGCGGTACTTGCCCTCGCCGTACACGGCCTGCGAGGCAGCCACGACGATCTTCTGGATCGGCAGTCGCTCCTCGACGATGATCTCGTACAACAGCGCCGTGCTGACGGCGTTGACGTGGAAGAATTTGGAGAAGTCGGGCAGATAATCCTGATAGGCGGCCAGGTGAATAACGGCCTCCATGCCGGCCAGGGCACGTTGCCAGTCCGCCCGGTTGCGTACGTCGCCGTGGATGAACTCCACGTCGGCGGGAAGGTAATCGGGCCGGCGGTGGTCGCGGTGGACGGGCGGCTCGAGCGCGTCGAGCACGCGCACCTCATACCCCTGAGTCAGAAGGCGATCAATCGTATGGGAGCCGATGAAGCCAGCCCCGCCGGTGACCAGAACTTTCATGCCGGCGCAGCCAAGCCGCCTGCTATAATCGCGCGCGTGTCAGCCCCAAGCCTGCGCCCTGCTTTGTTCCTCGACCGGGACGGCGTCCTCATCGAGAATCGGCCGCAGTACGTGCGCTCGGTGGCCGAGGTCGTTTTTTTGCCGGGCGCTGTGCCGGCTCTGGCGAAGTTTGCGCGATTAGCGCCGGACTGGCTCATCGTCATCGTTTCCAATCAAGCCGGTATCGGCCACGGCCTGGTGTCGCGCGCGGTGGTGGATGATATCAATGCTCTGATCGCGGCGCAGCTCCGCGCCGCCGGCGGCCGGCTCGACGCCATCTACCTCTGCCCGCATCGTCCCGACGAAGACTGCTCGTGCCGCAAGCCGAAGCCGGGCCTGCTCTTACAAGCCGCCGCCGACCTGGGCATTGATTGTGCGGCTTCGTTGCTGATCGGCGACTCGGCCACGGATGTGCAGGCGGCGCTGGCCGCCGGAGTCCGACCCATCTTTGTGCAGACCGGCCTGCCGGAGCGGTTGGCCGCTGAACAGGCGCAGGCCGAAGCCTTGCAGGCGACGGTCTGCGCAAACCTGGCGGCGGCGCTGGCGCATCTGCAGGCGAACGGACTGCGCCGCCCGACCTGAGCGCCGAGCAGCGATTTTACCACGCGGTCAAGGGCGCTTTCTTTCAGATGCCCTTGAAACCCACGATCACGCGGATGGTGCGCCAGAGGATCAACAGGTCGAGCCAGGCGGAACGGTGCTTGATATAGTAGAGGTCCCATTGGAGCTTGAGCGCGGCGTCGGCGACGGTGGCGGCGTAGCCATAGTTCACCTGCGCCCAGCCGGTGAGTCCGGGCTGGACAATGAGCCGCGCGCGGTAAAAGGGGATTTCGCGTTCCAGCTCCTCGATAAACTCAGGCCGTTCCGGACGCGGGCCCACCAGGCTCATCTCACCGCGCAGCACGTTCCACAACTGAGGCGCTTCGTCCAGCCGTGAGCGGCGCAGGAACACCCCCACTTTTGTCACACGGATGTCGTCCGAGGTCGCCCAGCGCGCCTGGCCATCCGCCTCTGCATCCGCCACCATGCTACGGAACTTGTACAGTGTAAAGGGCCGGCCGCCCTGGCCCATCCGAGTCTGGCGATAAAGGATCGGGCCGGGACTCTCCAGGCGGATGGCCAGGGCGATGAAGGGCAGGAGCACGGCCAGCAGCGCCAGACCGACGAGCGCCAGGCCGATATCCAGCAGGCGCTTGAATAGAAGATACGGCAGGCGACCGCGATTCTGATCCAGATAAGCGGCGATGACCCAGTCGGCGTCCAGGTGATCGAGCGGCACGCGGCCCGTGAGCTGCTCATAGAGTGAGGTCATACGCACGATGGGGAGGCCCTGGGCGCGGCAATCCAGCAGCGCCTGGAAGGTGCGGCCCGCGATGTTGCCATTGATCGCTAGGACGATCTCGGAGACGTTCAGCGTCTCTGCCGCCAGCCGGAGCCGCTCATGGCCGCCGATGACCAGAGCGTTGCCGATGGCGGTGTGGTGTTTGCGCGGGTTGTCGTCAATCACACCGACGACGGCATACTGGGCGGGCTGGAACTCGCTCAGTATGGCGATGATCTCGCGCCCGGCCCGTCCAGCTCCAACAACGAGGACACGCCGCTGAAATTGCTCCAGGGAAAGCAGCCGCGCGTGCAGTCTGCGCCAGCCCAGACCTAGCAGTGCGGCGCTGGCGATGAAATAAAAGACGGCCAGCCGGGGCAACAAGTCACGTGGCGCGAAAAAATAGATGACCAGGTACAGGCCGAAGGCGAGTCCGGCGGAAGTAACCATTTCACGCCAGGCTTGGGCGGGTTGGGGCGGACGGTACAGGTCATAAGAGTCGAGGTTGAGCGCTAGCCAAGCCGCAGGCAGGATCAGCAACCACGGCCAGCGCAACTGGAAGAACTCGGCGAGCGGCTGCTGAGCGGTGAGCGTCCAGAGCCAGAGCGCCAACCACGCCGCGACCAGCGCCACGACCATATCGCCGACGATGAACAGGGCACGGCGCTCAGTGACGCTCAGGCCCCAGCGAAGTTCCTTCCGGGTAAAGGTTGCCATTCGAGCACGTTCTCTCGACAAAGGAAAACGCCCACGTCATTCGATCCGCCCGTGCAGCCGTGAACGCGTCGCGTTCGCCAGCCAGCCCGCCCACACGCCCCAGCCCCAGCTGAAGTGAATGACGATGAACGCCGCCAGCAGGGGCGGCCAAAGTTGCCAGCGGCGCCGTGCTGCGCGCGCCGTGAAAATGAGCAGGGCCCCGAGATATGCCAGCCACGCCAGGCCGCACGCTACCGCCAGCGGAGGCCAGATCAGCGCACCCAGTGGCAGCCCCACCGCCGCGCCCGACCAGATGATCGGCACAGCCTGGCGCCAGCGCAACGAATGTGGGAAGCGCCTGAGCATCTGGGCCTTCCACCAGCCGTAGCGCCAATACTGACGCGCCAGCTCCGAAAGGGTGGGGCGGGCGAAATACTCACAGCGCAGACGGGGATCGAACCAGACCCGACCGCCACCCTGCCGGGCGCGGTTTGCAAACTCGTAATCTTCGTTGGTCAGCAGCGCCTCATTATACCCGCCCAGCCGTTGCCACAGCTCGCGGCGAAAGCAACCGAAGGGGACCGTATCTACCACCTGAGCGCGTGACCCCGGCAGGCGGTACAGCGCATCCCCTGCGCCCAGTGGTGAGCTAACGGCCAGGGCAATGGCCTCAGCCACCAGGCCGGAAGCCCCCGGCCGAATCAGCCAGGTTCCCCCGACGATATCCGCGCCTGAATCCGCCAAGGCCCGCAGGCATTGCTCGAGATAATCTGGCGCCGGCCGCGCGTGCCCGTCCAGACGGACGATGATCTCGCCCTGTGCGGCAGCGATGCCCAGATTGAGCGCGTGGGGAATGTGGCGCTGCGGGTTGGGGAGGAGGCGGACCGGCAGCTGCGGGTGCGCAACCGCCCAGGTGCGGACGAGATCGGGCGTGCCGTCGGTCGAGCCGCCGTCTACAACGATCACCTCTGCCGGAGGCTGCGTCTGGGCTGCGAGTGCTTCCAGCACGTCCGGCAGGCGGCGCGCTTCGTTGAGGCAGGGAGTGACAATGGAAACATTGGGCGATCTCGACACCATAGGTATACAAGCCGCAAATGAAATTCCCGAGTGAGCCTCCGGCTAACCCGCAGGAGCTAGGATTTCAAACTTCTCTGGTAACTGCCCAGGCCTATAGCTGGGGCATATAGGGCTGGCCAACGAAAACGCTGGTGAGCCCATCCAGGACCGAATAGCCTTGTTTACGCAATGTCGAGAGGTAGCCGCGAATGCGGCAGAACTGGTCAGCCCCCTGCGGGCTGCGGAAACCGCCGGAGACCTTGCTCTTGACTTTGAGCATACGCAGGTCGCGTTCGGCCTGATTATTGTCAAACGGCACGCGGAAGTCGTGCAGGAAGGCCAAGACCGCGCCGCGATGGGTCACCAGGCGGTCCAG
>JBBIQY010000080.1:0-18933 GCA_037442085.1 Anaerolineae bacterium | reverse complement strand
TTTCGCCCGTGGGCCATATTGCACCGGCTGGCTGACTTCGGGCGGAAACTCACCCGCCGTCACACTCTGGCACACCGGGCAGGCCTTCTGCACCGCTTGGTGCTCGGTTACTTCCGGGCGCGGGTTGCAAACTCGTAATCTTCGTTGGTCAGCAGCGCCCCATTATACCCGCCCAGCCGTTGCCACAGCTCACGGCGAAAGCAACCGAAGGGGACCGTATCTACCACCTGAGCGCGTGACCCCGGCAGGCGGTACAGCGCATCCCCTGCGCCCAGCGGTGAGCTGACGGCTAGGGCGATGGCCTCAGCCACCGGGCCAGAGGCCCCCGGCCGAATCAGCCAGGTTCCCCCGACGATCTCTGCGCCTGATTCCGCCAAGGCCCGCAGGCATTGCTCGAGATAATCCGGCGCCGGCCGCGCGTGCCCGTCCAGACGGACGATGATCTCGCCCTGTGCAGCAGCGATGCCCAGATTGAGCGCGTGTGGGATGTGGCGCTGCGGGTTGGGGAGGAGGCGGACCGGCAGCTGCGGGTGCGCAACCGCCCAGGTGCGGACGAGGTCGGGCGTGCCGTCGGTCGAGCCGCCGTCCACAACGATCACCTCAGCGGGCTGCACGGTCTGCGTGGTCAACGCTGTCAGAAGCCGGGGAAGAGAGCAGGCTTCGTTGAGGACTGGGATAACGATGGAAATGCGTGACATGTCGTTCATCCTGGGCGCCGTGGGCTGCCGCGTCCGGTCGTAATCAGTCCGGCTGAAGCTGGCTCTGGACTTATCGCTAAGCGGCGCTCATTGGAACTGTTCATAGAAGGCGATAAGTTTCTTGGCTTCGGTTGGCCAGTGGAAATATTGGAGCACGGCTGCCTGGCCATTCTGTCCCATCTGCTGTGCCTCGGCCGGATGCTCAAGTAGCCAGCGCACCGCCCCAGAAATGGCCTGAGGATCCATGGGGTCCACCAGCAAGCCGCACTGATGCCGCTCCACTATATCCCGCCACAGGGGAAAGTGCGACGCAACCACCGGCAAACCTGCAGCCATGTATTCAAAGAGCTTGTTGGGTTGAGCTTCAACGTGATTCGGCGCCGGGTGGAGCAACGCCAAACCGACCCGGGCCTGACCCAGCAACTGGAGAGCCTCGCGCCTAGGACGCCACCCCCGATAGTCCACGCGCGCCCAACCGGCGCAGGCGCGTGCCGCCTGTTCTAACGAGTTCGGGGCGAAGCGGCCTACCAACACCAAGCGGGCAGGGAGAGAAGCCGGCAGGTGCTCCATCGCCCGGACCATCTCCAATGCTCCTCGGATCGGCGTAATACCGCCGATGTAAAGAATGTCCGGCGGTCGGTCCGCGTAAGGGGGAAACTGCCCGGTGGGGAATTCTTCTGGTAGGGGGTAGTTCTGGACGACAACCGTTTTCCTCGCCGGGAAACGCCGCGCAATTGATGGCGTAGCCGCCACCACGCCATCCAACAATCGCGCCGCCGTCCATTCCACGCTGGCCGCTGCCAGCGCCAGGCCGCCTCGAAGCCAGGGATGAATCCAGTCTTTGCTGCGGATGTCCTTGGGCACGTCTTCGTGCGCATCATAGAAACAGACCCGCCCAACCCCAGTGAGTTTGAGGAGCAGCCCGACCAGCAATAACTCCGGATCATGGAAGTGATAGATATCGGCTGACTGCCGCACGGCCAGGCGGAGAGCCTGCCCAGCCAGGCCAAAGATACGCGTCAGACGGTTGGGCGGCCTAGGCAACGCGAGGAGACGAATGCCGTCAACGGTTTCATCCCGGTCATGTTGAGCGATCAGCGTCATGACATAGCCGGCAGCCGCCAGCGTCTTCACCTCTTTGTGAAAGATGCGGACATCAAAAGCGTTATGAACCGTAGTCAAGTGAACCGCGCGGAGGCGCTGCGAGGGCGTGCCGGTCATGGTTCCCCGTCAATCCATTGCCGCAGCCAAAGCTCCACGCACGCCCAGCGCCACGGTAGAGAACCCAGGTCGCGCCGGCCGGCGGCGTGGTCGTCCAACGCCGTCTGAACCTGCCGGGCATTGAAATATGGTCGGGCACGGAACGAGGCCGAGGCGACGATATCCCGCAGCCAGTCGCGCAACGGTCCGGCGATCCAGACGCTCTCCGGTGTGACGAAGCCCATTTTGTCGGTGCGCATCCGGATTGGCTCCGGCAAGACGCCCTGTAAGGCGCGCCGCATGACCGTCTTGGTATAGCCGGCGGAAATCTTGGCCTCGGCCGGCAGCCCAAACAGGAACTCCACCAGGCGATAGTCGAGGAACGGCACACGCGCCTCGATCGAGAACGCCATCGAGTTGCGATCTTCATAGCGCAGCAGCGCCGGGAGACTGGTGTGTGTGAGGGCGCGGCTCAAGGCACCATGCAACCGGTCGGCTGAATCGGCCGGGCGGTCGTCCCAGCGGCGATGGCGGTAGAGATGGGTGAAATCTGGATGCAGGCCCAGCCCGTTGCCGCGCCAGAGACGGCGGACGAGCGGCAGCAGCGCCGATGGCAGGAAGGGGCGCAGCACGCGGCTCAGCAGGCGCGGCCAGGGAGTGCCATACAGGGCCCGATAGGCTGCCAGTTCGCGCCTCAGGTGCGTCAGCCGTCCCTGCTCCAACAGGTCGCCCCAGTAGTAGTCGAAATAGCCATGATAGCCGGCCAGCAACTCGTCCGCACCCTGACCATCCAACAGGACGCGCACGCCGCGTTCGGCGGCCCGGCGCATCACGCACCATTGAGCAAAGACGCTGGTGGAGCCGAACGGCTCTTCCTGATGCCAGATCAGACGTGGTAGGTCGTCCAACAACTGAGTGGGATTGGGGAAGACGAAGTTGGCTTCGGCGCCGGTGGCGGCCAGCACATGGGAGATATGCTGGCGCTCATCGAAGCGCGGGTCGGCGAAACAGGCCGAAAACGTCTTCTGCCGGTCGCCGACGAGAACCGGGTCAATGACGCCTTCACGGCGCAGGAGTCGATTGGTGACGGACACAATGGCTGAGGAGTCCAGCCCGCCGCTCAGGCAAGTGCCGATCGCTACATCGCTGCGCAAGTGCAGGCGCACCGCATCTTCGAACAGTGCCGCAAACTGTCCCGCCTGATCGCCCGGCTCGACCCGCCGATCCAGGTCCAGGCTCCAGTATGGGCGCTGTTTGATGTCGTCGACGCGCACCAGCAGGCTGTGCGCTGGCGGCAAGGCGCGCAGGCCGGCGAAACACGTCTCCTCGGTGTGGTCCAGCAGGCCGGCCGTCAGGAAATCATAGATCAAGGGATCGTTCGGCTGGCGCGGCGCGCCGGGCAGTGCCAGCAAACCCTTTAATTCTGAGGCAAAGGCGAAGAGCGGGCCGGCCAGCCAGTAATAGAAAGGCTTGATGCCGAAGCGGTCACGTGCGCAGAACAGGAGGCGCTGCGCGGCATCCCACAAAGCGAAGGCCCACATCCCATTGAAGCGGGTGACGCACGCTGTCCCCCAGAGACGGTAGGCGGCCAACACCACTTCGGTGTCGGTGCTGGAGCGGAACTCCACGCCCTGATCCGTCAGCTCCTGACGCAATTCGCGATAGTTGTAGATTTCGCCGTTCAGCACCAGCCAATGCCGTCCGTCCGGGCTGGCCATCGGCTGGTGGCCGGCTGGCGAGAGGTCGAGGATCGAAAGACGCCGGAAACCGAGCGCCAAGTCCACCGACCCGAGCGGCGTCGCCGGAAGGATAGGGAGCTGCAAAGCGAGGGCCGTGTCTGGGCCGCCACAGGGTTGGACCCAGCCGCGAGCGGTGGCGGCCAGCAGATAGCCCTCATCGTCTGGGCCGCGATGGCGCAGGCGCTCAGTGGCGCGTTGCAGCACCGCCGGCTCAATCCCGCTGCCATCACGCTGCCATAATCCGAGGATGCCGCACATTCAGGCCAAGCCTGCTGGCAAATGGCTATAAAGCGCCTGGAGCTTGCCCATCTTGACCTGCGCATTGAGTTGCGTCCGCGCACGCAGCGCATTGTGTTTGAGGCTGTCGATCTCAGCTGGCGTGAGGGCGTCGAGGGTGCGCGCTAGCGCCTCAGGCGTGAAGTCGGCGGCCACTCGGCTGAAGCCGTAGATCTCGGTCAGGCGGGCCATCTCGGGCGAAGGCCCGATGCAGACCGCTAGGCCAGCGGCAATAAAATCGAAGAACTTGTTGGGGGTTGCAGCGCGATCATTGAAATTGTGATGCGGCAACCGATACAGGCCGATGTCAAAATGCTGGAGCTTCGCAAGAATCTGGCGGGTGGGTACGGCGGCGTAGTACCAGGCCTTGCGCAGGCGTGGCCGTAGGCCAGCGGACTGCGGCAGCGCCGGGTAGACGATGTTCTGGCCTGGCAGTTCCGGCGCAGGGCCATAGCCCCAGGCTTCCACGGTATATATGGGAGCCAGGTACTCGAGTTGGCGCAAAACGCGCGCGTCGCGCGCCACAGGTGAGAACGAGAGGATGGCAATCGTGGGCACAGCAGCAACCCACCGCGTTTGCGGCCGATTCGCGAGTCGCCTTCGCCCTGAGCCTATCGTAGAGCGCGCCTTGATCAGCTCAGCGCAAAGGGCATAAATACAGTAAGCCAACGAGAGATACGGGCTCGCCGCCTGCTACAGCTCAGGCAGGTCCAGCGCTCGCCATTTCGGGCAGCATCGCCCGGAAGAAACCCGCCCGGTCATGATACTCCTGCTGCCAGATTTCGAGGGACAACAAACCCCACAGATTACGTCCAAACTTAGGCTCCTTGTCGATCTTCTCGCTTACCAGCCGGTTGTCGACCCACTCCCGATGCAGGGCCGCCTGGCTGGAAAGGATGTCGTAGACGAAAGCGCGCGCCGGGCCGGCGGCCCATTCCGCGATTGGGGTAGGAAATCCCATTTTATCCTGACGGTCAAGGATAGCTTGGGGAAGATAAGGGGCCACTGTCTGACGAAAGATATGCTTCATCGTCCCATTTGTGAATTTGACGTTGGCCGGGATTGTGGCTGCGAACTCCACGATCGGGTGGTCGAGAAGTGGCACTCGCGACTCCAGGCCATGCGCCATGCTGACCCGGTCCTCAATCTGGAGCAGCGCCGGCAATAGGGTTTTGAAGTCGAAGTGCGTCATCAAGTCGAAGTACGACTCGCGCCGCACATTGTCGCCGTAGAAAATCTGACGGAACGTCTCATACGGCGAGTAATCGCCCAGGAGGTCCCACCGCACCTCTCGGCTGAGCGACGGCGCTCGGTTCACCAGACGAAAATAACGGCGGTCCATTTCCTCGAACAATCCATCGCGCCAGAACTCTTGCAGCATCGGCTTGTATTGGCGCAGCGCAACCAGATTAGGGATGATGGACTCGTAGGTCACTACGAAGTTGCCGTGGCGCGCCGTACCATCAATGGCGGCCTTGATGCACTGCTCAAAGTACGCGATCAGATAGCGGGTGTAGCCGCCAAAGATCTCATCGCCGCCCTGACCGCCCAGCACCACCTTCCGGTGCTGGGCCGCCAGGCGCGAGACAATGTACTGTGGGAAGGACCCTGGTCCGGCCACCGGGTAGTCCAGGTGGTAGATCACCCGACGCAGGTTCTCGATGAAGTCATCCACTGTAATAATGACCTCATGCAGGCGAATCCCCTGGCGCTCAGCGATCAGCCGGGCATAGTGGCTCTCATCATACTCGGGGCCGAGTGCAAACTTACCCGTAAAGGCCAGAAACGGCTCGGCGGCCTGCCGGCTGGCCAACGCGGCCACGGCACTAGAGTCCAGCCCACCGCTCAGGTAAGCGCCTACCGGCACGTCACTGCGCAGGTGCATGCGGACCGAGTCCTCGATGAGCGCACGTAGTCGTTCCTCGAAGTACTTGGCGGTGTGATCGAGGTCAAGATGGTAAAAAACTTCCCAATAACGTTCCGTACGCATCACGCCATTCTGGATTATCAGGATATGGCCAGGAAGCAACTCATGCACACCCTTAAACAAGGTCTTGCCGGATAGGCAGAACTGAAAGGCAAGATAATCCTTCAAGGCATCGAAGTCGGTTTCGATTGCAGGCATGAAGGGTAGCAGGGCCTTAACCTCGGAGGCGAAGTACAGGATTTGTCCGACAACCGTGTAATTAAGAGGCTTAATTCCAAAACGGTCCCGGGCACAGACCAGCCGCTGCCGGGCTTCGTCCCAGAGGGCAAAGGCGAACATGCCGCGCAGATACCGGACACAGTCTGTCCCCCATCGCTGGTATGCTCGCAGGATGACCTCGGTGTCCGAGGTTGTCCTGAAGTTCTCAGGACCTAATTCGGCGCGCAGCTCGAGGTAATTGTAAATCTCGCCGTTATAAGCGATCCAGTTCCCGGCATCATCTCCCATCGGCTGCCCTCCGGTGTCCAGGTCGATGATGCTCAAGCGACGGTGCGCCAGCCCGACATGCCCCCGCGGATGCGCCCACCAGGCATGGCCGTCCGGGCCACGATGCCGTTGGATCTCGTTGATCAGGCGCAGACGGATCGCCAGGTCGGGCAACGGCTCATCGGCAAGCTGGATCACGCCTCCTATGCCACACATACTATCCTGCGGCGGTTTGCCGATTTGTGTGTAATTTCGTAGGCGCGGCTCTCAGACCCGCGCCTACAGGCCGAATTACACAATTTTCGGCATACGGCCATCCTGCTATCCTGCCTCTCTGAAACGCGACGCCCAAGCGTTGCCTAGTCCGACTGCACCGGGGCAGGCTGCAGGCTAGAGTAGACCCGGCGCAGGATCTCAGCCTGCACCGACCAGTGATAGCGAGTGGCCCCAGCCTGCAAGCTGGCCTTGAACCGCGCTGCGCCGCCCAGGGCGGGGTCAAAGATAAGCTCGATGCCGCGGGTGAAGTCGTCCGGTTTCTCCAGCGGCATCACCACGCCAAAGTTCTCGCGGCCGACCACTTCCCGAAGGAAGGGCAGGTCATTGGCCAGGATCGGCAGATGCGCCTGAATGAACTCAAACAGCTTGTTCGGCGAGCAGAAACGGGTGTTGAAATCCAGCGGCGGATAAGGAATGACGCCTGCATCGGCTGAAGCCGTCCAGAACAGCAGTTCATCCTGGGGAACGGCGGCCTTGAAATGAACTCGGTGGGTCACGCCCAGGTCCTGGGCCGCGCGTTGCAGAGCCTGACCGAATTCGCCGTAACCCATCATGACCAAGTGGATGTCCTCGCGCGTCCGAGCAAAACCCTCCAGCAGAATTTGCAGGCCGCGCTCCGGCGCAAACCAGCCCTGATAGAGCAGGATCAAGTGGTGGCTGGGAATTGCAAACTCCTGACGGAAACGGTCGTGATGATCGCACGGGTCGAAGTTGGGCGGCGGCTGGATAGCATTCCAGATCACCGTCGGCGTCGGGATACGGTAGTTGCGGGCCATCTCCTCGGCCAGGTAGGAGTTCACGGTGAACACATGCGTGCACTCGGGCGTCAGGCGCTGTTCGCGTTGAAACAATATCCGCTTCTGACGCATGGTCAATGTCCCAATCGTCGGGTACATCTCGTGCGCATCGTAGACGAGAGGGATTTTCAACTGGCGCCGAACCGCAACGCCGACCCGCAGGACGGGCAGGTCGTGTACATGCACTACGTCAGGGTCATAATAGATTGTCCGCCGGGCCAACAATGCTTCATAGCTGGTCAGCGGCGCCAGAGCGTTGACGCCGCGGATGGCGAAATGCGCCGTCCCGTTGATCAGCCCAGCCAGCAGCGTGATGCCCTTTTGAAACAGAGTAGCCACCCAGCCCAGGAGCCGGTTCATGACAGCGGCGACCAGGCCGATCAACCGTTGGCCAAACAGTGAGACACGGTTGATCAGCCCGATCAGCTTGCGCTGAAAGAACAGGATCGCCCTTTCAAGCCTGGTCTGCGCAGGGACAGTGGACGAGCAGCGTTCCACTTTCACCCGGCCCACCCACTCGTGAGAAGGCTGATCGGGATGCCCATTCGCTAATAGAATGACCTCATGACCGGCCGCGATCAATGTCTCCGCTTCATGCAAGATGCGGCGATCAATCTGAATATCAGGCGTGATCATCACGATGCGCATAGGATATCAGTTTCTGTGCAATGTCGCGCGATACGCGTTGACGGTCTGCATGGCGACCGCCCGGCTGTCGTGGACCCGCGTGACATACTCCACACCACGGCGCCCAAGTTCAGGCCACTGGTGGCGCTCTGTCATCAGCTGTTTGAGAGTCTCGCCCAAGGTGTGCGGCGTTGCCGACACAATAGGTAGGGTAGCCGGGTACAGAGGGCGCAGATCCTCACGGATGTAGCAGATCACTGGCTTTCCCAGGGCCATCATCTCAACGGCAAACCGACCATAAGCGCCCACCAAAAGCTGATCCACTACGATATCGGCGGCCGCATAGCAGGCGAGCGCGTCGAGGTAGGATTTGTTCTCCACGAGCCGCAATTCAACCGCGTAACCTGCAGCTTGCAAGTCGCGCATGGCCTGCTCAAGGTGACGGGTTCCTTTGACCATTCGGTCGGACGGCGCATGGGCGATGGTCACGATCTGATCGCGTCGCACGGCCTCGGTGGCACGCGATAAGGCTTGCTCCCGCAACGGCACAAAACGCTCCAGCTCCACCGGTTGAGGTAGCCAGATGCTGTTCGGGATGAACTCGTGCAAGTCCGGTGTGCTCACAAACACACGGTCGGCGTAGCGGCGGGCCATTGCTACCGCTTTCTTGCGATTGGCGCTACACGCCATCGGCCAGTGCTCGGCGCAGGCGTTGATGGCGTGCCGGGCGATAACCTGCTTGCTGTCGCGAATGTCACAGCCATGGAAATAGAAGCAGATTTTCTTGCCTAGCCGTTTCAGCCAGGGCACGTCACTTAACGATGTCATGGTCAGCGAGCAACCAAAATGGAAGTGAAACACGTCCACACGCCAGGCTTCGCGGATTGCAAAGCGGGCCATTTCCCACATCCGGCCCAGTGGAGTGGTTGCTTCGATGAGACGGTCAACCGGGTACGCAAATTGCGGAACTGGCAGACAGTAAGCGAAGGCCTCGACGCCAAGCTCACGCTCGGCTTGGGCGAGCACGCCGGCGATCCCGGCGATGTTCAGCGGGCCGTGAAAAACTCTCATGACTTCATTCGTCTGATCTACAGACGCCGCGCCGACTCACTGGCTGTTGGCACATCGGATCAAAGCCACCAACTCACTCAGCGATGTGAGCAGACGGCTCGTGAGCAGAGTGGGCGAGCAGCTACTCCGGGAATCGGCGCCTGAAAGAAGGGGTAGGTTGGGTGAAAACCGCCATCAACGCCATGCTACCGCCTCCGGCGCGCGCCCAGGCCGCGCACTAGGTCTAGGAAATGCAGCATGAGCCAGCGCCAGCCGGTCCGTTCAGCAAGCGCGGCCGTCAAACGCTGTACTTCGGCTTGCGCCTGCTCGAGCGCCGCCGCCTCGGCACTAAGCGCGGCTGTCTGCCGATCTAGCGCCACTTGCAAAGCGTCGGCGCGCGCTGCCACCAAGTCGCGTTGTTGCGCGGCGGCCGATTGCAACGCTGTCATCGTTTGATAGGCATGCTCCAATTGTGTGGCTTGCCGCTCCGCAAAGCTGAGTAGTACAGCCAGCGGCAAAGACTGCTCGTTGCTGGGCATCTCTGCGGTATCGATGGTTGCCAACTCCGGACAGGGCAACCGGCCTGCCCGGTCGGACCAGTATCCCCACGAGATTAGGCTACCTTCATTTCGGAGAACAATTCGATTGTGCCCAGGTTGAATCTCGACGAAGGGTGTCGAGAGAGTCCGGCCTGGATCGGCGGGCGCAAAGATCAAGCGTCTGAGTATCATCGGCCTATCGAAGTATACGCGGAGCATCAAGCCAAACTGATCCGGCAACCAGACCTGATCCAGCGTCAGTGCGCTCTCCGACCATTGTCCTGTTACCGGAAGAGCGCCCAAGAAGATTTCATGTCCGGTGCCACCGTCCAGCGCGTAGAGCTTAAGCTGGAGCGCCTCTCCGAGGCTGCGCGCCTCAACCAGAATGCGATCACCCAGACGAGCTTCCACAGGAAAGCTCACTTCGATGAATGTCAACCCGGCGCGCCAGATGAGCCCGAGTTCTGAGAGCTCTAGCGGGGCCGGGCCGCGAAACCGCGCCCAGGGCGCGCCCACGGTGAAATCCGGCACGGCCGCTTGCAGCGGGTTAGCAAAGTCTACGTCCATAAGGGAGGCGGTTTGGACGGGGTACGGCGTTTCCGCGCCCTTAACCGGGCCTGTCAAATCACAAGCGTAGAGCGCCACCAATTCAGTACGCAGGCTCCACGGCCCACGCTCCTGGAGGCGTCGCGCCCATAGGGCGCTGCGCGTAGCATCCAACAGGCGTCGTGTCCATGGGCCTGCTCCGCTCTGGACCTGATGTTTAGATCCGCACTGAGGGCACACGGCGGGTGGCCACACGTGATACAGCCCGGCCGCCCGGCGCCAGGCAATGGTCGGGTCGGCTGCCGGCCGCGTCAGGCTGCCGGATAGACGCTGCTCCAGCAGTCGGGCGTGCCCAGAGAGCAGGTCGTGCAAGCTGGACAGGTCAAAGCGCCGCTGATGATGGTTGACATGATAAACGGAACCGCAGGCCGCGCATTGCGCCGAATGAGCCGGCAGATCTTCGCCAAAGGGCACTGTAATAAGCAGATACTTGCGCGCCGCGCGGCGCAATTCCCGGACCGCGGCTTCCAATTCCCCATCCGCCAGATGCTCCAGGACATCATTGGCCATCACCAGATCGAAGGCCCTATCGGGGAAAGGCAGGTTCGGGAGGCGGCCAAGACACCGGGCGCCAGGCAACTGGCGCAGCGCCGCCCGGCTGGCGTCAAGGGCGACCACCTGGAGGTGAGCTGGCAAAGCCTGGGCAATGAAGCCATCGCCGCAGCCGACATCCAGAATGCTCGCCGCGTCTTCCGGCAACAGGCTGAGTACATCCGCCCGCACCTGGATTTGATACGGGTCGGGGGGCCGGCCCCAAATTTCGGGCTGCTCGAAGAAGCGGTCGCTCATCAGATAAGGAAGGCCAAGGCTCTCAAAATTTCCCGGAGAAACGCACTGGTTTCACTCAGCCACGGGGCGCTCCCCTCGGCACAGCAGAGCGTTATGCTCTTGCAGCAGGCGCGTGTAACTGTCCTCGGCAGCTGAACGTTGCTGTTCCTTCTGTAACAGAAGCGCGGCACGTTCCCGGAAGAGATACTCGATCTCGTCCATGCCTTCGGCCAGCACGTCAGCCCGCGGCAGAACATTGATCTGCGTCAGCGGCCAGTCGGCCTGCCCACTCTCCAGAAAGGCAAAGCTGAACGTCTGGACCGTTGCCGGATACAGGTGCTCCAATTCGACGCAGGCCACGCGAACCCCTGCGGAGAAGCGGCCCAACCGATGCATTTCCTCCGCGGAGGGGACTGAGTCAACAATGGTCGAGTCACGGCTGTAGACGATCAGCAGACCTTCGCCGACTCGCGCCGCCGCCGAGGCGAGCAGGTCCATGTGATCGGACACCCGAAGCCGGTCAGCTCGCTCAACTAGGAATCGGCTGGCATAAAGCGGGTGCGCAACGTCGGGATCGCGCCGGGCGCGGGAAAAGAAACCTGCATTGACAACCCAGCGGGCGACTAGGCCGGTCGCCGCCGCAAAGAAAAGAATAACCAGGCCCGCCTGCGAATGTCCCAGGCAGGCCACGGGCTCGGTCTCACCGAAATCGCGTCGGATCACGGTCGTCAGGCCAGTTAGATCGGCGACATCGCGGCCTGCAACGGTCCAGTCTGGATACTGACGATAGAACATCCCGTAGTTCCATGGATCGTGCGGCTGACGCTCGCCCGTCCAGGCCAGATCGATGGCGAAGACGCGATGGCCTCGCTCGGCCAGCCTCAGCCCATAGGCCAGGAAGGGGTTGCCGCCCTGCCCGAAAACCTCGCGCCGACCACACCGGTTGGTCTGGTGGACAGCGATCACCGGGCGCGCCCAGCGCCGGGTTGGCGGCTCGGCCACGCTGAGAGTGACCATGTCGCCCAGGCTGTCCCGGTACCGGAATTCTTTCAGCGTGACCGCGCCCAGCCGAGTCTCGCCATTATAGCTGGGTGCCGAGGGCGCCTCCAACGCCGGCGGCTCGCCCAGCGCGCGACGCACCTGCGCGACAAAGGCGTCCACAGTTTCAGCAGGCTGGACGTTCATGCTGGTGCTCCGTCGTCAGAAAGGGCCATCGTTGTCAGCGGGCAGCCGACCGGCGGGTAGGTGTCCATGCGGACAATCCCCAGCGGCGTGTTCCCCAGGTAGCCTTCGTCAACGCGAAACGACACTGCTCGGCTCCAGAGGCAGTAAAAAACCATAGCCTCATTCGTTGTAGTGATGAATTCTTTCGCCACCCCACAACTGATCAAATATTCTCCCTGGCGCAGATTGGGCGTCGTCAGGGCCACGCACCATCGATGCCGGCCGGGTTCCAGACCCTGTTTGATCGGCCAGTGCAGGTTGGCGGCGACATTGCCGTTGAGCGTGTACACTGAGATCACGCAACTTGCCTGCGTCAACGGTTGGAAAACATCCACCTCCACCGCAAGGTAAACAGGTTCGTCCAGCCGGAACACGGATGCGGGCTGGCCATTTTGGTCCTGAATGGTCAGGCGTTGCAGATCGGCACAGATCGAGTAGAAGCGGTCTATAGACTTCTGCTGCAAAACAATCTCGTTCTGGGCCGCCCCCCGGGCAATGGCAGCGCCCGCAGCGGCAGCCGGACGCAGCTGCCGCGTCTTCCGCTGGGGACCAATATCTTCGGGCAGCGTCCAGGCCTGCGACAGCCAGTGGTTCGGGCTGGGCTGCAGGGCGCCCAACAGCCGATAGGCATGGCCATCGAAGATTTCGACGCGCACCTCTTCGTTCGTCTGAGCGGCATGTTCCACCTGCAAAGACAACGTCTTGACCGAATCTAGCCCAGCTGGCAACATGAAAACGAAGGGGGCGTGCCGATAGCGGCCGCCGGTGTTTTCCAGGCACCGTACACAGCTGTTCAGGAGAAGCCGAGGTTCTCCCCAACACATATACGCCGGGTCAGTTATCAGATATGCCGGGTGACCACGATCGTTATCCATAGGCGCGCCCGGCTCAATTGTCAGTTTGAAATCGGCGCCGTCGGTCAGAGTCAGACGGCGGACCGGATGGCTAGAGCGCGGCAGCCGTTCGCCGGCAATGATTAGCCGGCCTATCAACTCAATAGGCGGTGCGGCGCCGGGCGCCGTTCCCCCGCGACGGTCGTTACGCGCCCGAAGCCGCCGTTCTTCCTGGAGCAAGATCGAGGCATAATAGGATTTGGTGACTTCCAGCGGCGTGCCATCTGCCACGATGCGGCCCCGGTCGATCCAGATGACGCGGGTACACATTTGCTGGATACTCCCCAGGTCATGGCTTACAAACAGCACCGTCGCGTCAGCCTTTTCCGTAAGCAGCCGCATTCGTTCCAGGCATTTGTTGGCAAAATAGGCGTCGCCGGCGCCCAGCACTTCGTCCACAATCAGAATATCCGGCTCGATCGAGGTGGCCGTCGAAAAGCCCAGCCGGGCCTGCATGCCAGCCGAGTAGGTTTTGAGCGGCTGATCAATGAATTCGCCCAGTTCGGCAAAATCGATGATCTCGGCCAGCTTGGCTTCGATCTCAGTCGCTTTCAGACCCTGGTAGGCCAGCGAGGCGCGGATGTTCTGACGCCCGGTGAATTCTGGATGAAAGCCCGTGCCCAGCTCCATGAGCGCCTGGACACGGCCATAGACCTTCAACGTTCCCTCGGTCGGCGTCAGGTTGCCGATGATCAACTTGAGCAGTGTGCTCTTACCGGCCCCATTGCGCCCAATGATACCCAGCCGTTCTCCCCGGGCGACCTCCAGGTTGAGGTCCCGCAACGCCCAGAACGTTTGATAGTATTGGCGGCGCCAGAAGAGCAGCCGGTTGAGACCCAGGGCGTCTAGAACCTTATCCGCCGATCGGTTGTACAGCCGATACATCTTGCCTAATTGCCGAATCAGGATCGCAGGCTGAGGATGGGCTGGGGAGGAAGACGGCGCCGTCATGGTCAGGCTCGAATGCCATTATGGCTTGGCTCAGGCGTAATCCACGAACACGGGCTTGAGGCGATCAAAGAACCAGTATCCCAGCCAAAAACTGCTTAGACTAAACCCGATCAATGCCGCCAGCACGGACGGGGGAGGCAATTGCCCCAGCATCAACACACTCTGATAGGACGTAATGATGTAATACAGCGGATTGATTGTCAGAAGAGGCCGCAACGCAGGCGGAACCATGTCGGCGGTGTAGGCGATGGGGCTGATCAGCATCAGGACTAGGATAATCACCGACACCATATTCTGGAGGTCGCGTACAAACACGTTCAGCCCGGACACGATCCAGATCAGGCCCAAGGTGAACAACACCTGGCACAGCCAGATCGCCGGCAACCAGAGCGCCCACAACGAGAGCTTACCCAAGCTGCCAATGGCCAGCAGTAGCAACGCCGTGCCAACGGCTTGCGTCACCTGGCTCGTCAATGTCGCTTTAACAGGAACCAGCTCAATAGGAAAGAGCGTGTTCTTGATTAAATTCACATTGCCAGTCACCGAACCGACTCCAGCCCCGAGAGACTCGGAAAAACCGATGAAGGGGATTAGTCCGCAGAAGATAAGGGCGACATACTCCAAAGAATTGAACTCAGCAAATCGAACCTGGAACACATAGACATACACCAACGCATACACGCCCAGGAAGAGCAGCGGATACAGCACCAACCAGAGCAGGCCAAGCACCGAGCCGGCATAGCGAGCCCGGATGTCGTTCCAGGCGGTCTGTTGTAGCAACAGTCGATGCTTCCAAATAAGTCGAAGCGGAGCCATGAGTCGGTTCATGTTGTGACTACCTGGCAGCCAAGCGCGAGGCGAATCACGCAAACCCTGCGCTTCATTGCTAGAGCATTTTCCAGCGAGGGGAACTTGGAGCAGTTCAAGGCTGGCTCTTAACAGCAAACGCAAAAGGGTAAGGTGTTCCTGGCCGTCACTGCGCCGGCGAACCGGTACACTTTCTCGTCATCTGCGGTCGCGCCGTCCGAGCTGCACATACCATCGCCGTCACTGTCGGCCTGGTTGTTGGTAATAGTTTGACAATGTTGCACTCGCTATACGTGGCAACTCACGTTCCCTAACTGCCATCTTTTATGTCCGTTGTCTTGGTTGCGACGAAAACGGACGCCGGCCCGATGCGCAGTCCGCCCGAGACAACCGATCGGCTCAGCGCTATAACAAACATGACCAGCCATTTGCGCCCATAGCGCATCCACTCATCCCCCTGTCAGGATCAGGGTCACGATTTGCATCGCCGCCTGTCCATCCCCATATAGCGTCGGACGCTCCGTGGGCAGCCGGAGGTCGCGCACGGCCTGGACGATGGCGTCGGTCCGGGCGCCGGTCAGCACGTTCCAGCCGGCTTGCACCGTTTCCACCCATTCGGTCTCATCGCGCAGAGTGACACAGGGCACGCCCAGCCAGTAAGCCTCCTTCTGCAAGCCGCCCGAGTCGGTCAGGATCAGGCGCGCCGCCCCAGCCAGCCGGGCCATGTCAAGATAACCGACCGGCTCGATCAGCCTCACTCGAGACGCAGGCAGCGCGCCATCCAGATGCGCCAGAGCGCCGCGCGTGCGCGGATGCACCGGGAAAATGATCGTTTCGTCCAACGCTGCAAACGCCGCCAGGATGCTGCGCAGGCGGGCCGGGTCGTCCGTGTTCTCGGCGCGATGCACCGTCGCCAGCAAGTAGCGACCTGGCTCAAGTTCCAGCCGCTCGAGCACGGTCGATTCGTTCTGCGCGCGGGCCGTGGCTTCGCGCAGTGCATCGGCCATCACATCGCCCACCAGATGGACGCCAGCCGTCAGCCCCTCCGCAGCCAGATGGTTCACGGCCGTCTGGCTGGGGCACAACAACAGGGAGGCCAGCCGGTCCGTTAACATGCGATTGATCTCCTCGGGCATACGCTGGTTGAAGCTGCGAAGGCCAGCCTCGACATGCGCTACCGGGATGTGAAGCTTGGCGGCAGCCAGCGCTCCAGCCAAGGTTGAATTCGTGTCCCCGTACACCAGGACCCAGTCCGGCTTTTCAACCAGCAGCACCGCCTCGATACGCGCCAGCATTTGCCCAGTCTGGGCACCATGCGAGCCCGAACCAACCCCGAGGTGATACTCGGGTTCCGGCAAGCCCAACTCCCGGAAGAACACCTCCGACATATTGTCGTCGTAGTGCTGGCCGGTGTGGACCAGGATTTCCTGCGCCTGCTGGCGCAGGCGGCGACTGACCGGCGCGGCTTTGATGAACTGCGGCCGAGCTCCGATAATTGTTGCTATTTTTTTAATCGGCGTCATGCGGGCTTGGGGCCGTATCCGACGGCTCGATAGTTCAGACCGGCAGACCGAGCCTGCCCGGGATCGACAATCCGGCGCGCGTCCACCAGTACCGGCCAGCGCAGCACCCGCCGCAGCCCGGTCAGATCCAGCGCTTTGTAAGCAGTATGCGCGACCATAAGCACGGCTGCGTCACAACCGGCGACCCGTTCGAGGAGGACGCCGCCGTAGCCAGGCACCCACGGGTCATGGATCACGGTCTCAGCGCCGGCTGCTTCCAGGTGCTCGATCAGCACGGCGCTGGGGCTGTTGCGTGTGTCGTCGCTATCTTCCAGGTAAGCATAGCCCAGCACAGCTACGCGGGCGCCGTTCAAATCGCCGCCCGACTCACGGATCGCCTGGGCAGTCAATTCCATGACGTGGCGCGGCATTCGGTCATTGACGGCGCGCGCCGCTGTGATCACGCGTAGCGGCGCGCGGTCATCCATGCTATACGCCAGCAGCCAGGGGTCCTTGGGAATGCAGTGACCGCCTACGCCGCCGCCGGCCAGCAGCACGTTGCGGCCGGGAGATTTGTTGACCAGTTCACGCACCCTCAGAAAGTCGCCGCCAGTGGCCTCGCACACCAGCGCCAGCTCATTAGCAAAGGCAATGTTCACGTCGCGGTAGGCGTTCTCGGCGGTTTTCACCGTCTCAGCCGTCACGCAGTCTGTCGCGTCCAGGTCACCGCGCACCACGCTACGGTAGAACCGAATCATCACGGCTGCGGTTTCAGGCGTGCTGCCTCCGCACACCCGGCTGAGGCTGTGCAGGTTGGCCAGCAAACGGCCCGGCATCACGCGTTCCGGGCACGTGCCCAGGTAGAAATCTTCGGTGACGCGCTTGCCGCTGGCCTTTTCCAACAGAGGCCGGACGACGCGGTCCATTGTGCCCGGCGCAGTGGTGGATTCGACGATGACCAGGGCGCCGGGCTTCAACACCGGCCCCAGATTGCGGCAGGCCGCCTTCAGCGCCGCGTACTGAGGGCGATGTTCCTTATCCACCGGCGTCTCGACCGAAACTAGGATTACGTCGGCCTGGGACAGGCAGCCGTAATCGGTGGTCGCTTCCAGGCGTCCTGCGCTGATCACAGTCGCCAGCAGTTCGGCTAGGCCGGGCTCTTTCCCCCCCATTGGCAGGCATCCAGCATTGATCTGCGCGATGCGGTCGGCCTTCAGGTCGACGCCGATCACGTGGAAGCCTGCCTCGGCGAACGCGCACGCCACCGGCAGGCCGACATAGCCCAGGCCCACAACGCCCACAACGGCCGTGCGCTGGTCAATCTTGTCTCCGAGTTGGATCAAGTTCAAGGAGTCGTCTCCGCCTGCATTATGATTAAGCTAGAGCCACAGGCTGATGGGTCTCGCCGGAGCAGACGATGGCCTGGGCCAATTCCAACGCCCGCAGCCCATCTTGGCCGCTGACCGGCGCCGGTGCCGCTCCGCGCACGGCGGCCAGAAAGGCCTCCAGTTCAGCGCGCAGCGGCTCCTTTTTGGCGACCACATGCCGGATCATGCGGCCCTCACTGACGCCGCGCAGGACCTGAAGCGTCTCCCACTGACCGCTCTGCGCGCCGGCGTTCTCGAAGAAGTACAGGTCCTGGGTGAGATAGTCCACCCGGAACATGCCGCGTTCGCCGGTCACATATAACTCACGGATCTTGGCTGGCGTCAGCCAGTTGATGGTCAAAGTCCCCACCGCGCCGTCGCTCAAGCGCGCCAGCCCGGTCAACAAATCCTCATAAGAGGTATGCACACGCCGCTCAGTCTCGGCATACACGCGCACAATCTCAGTCCCGGTGACAAAGCGCATAATGTCCAGATCATGCACGGCCAGGTCTATGACGACGCCGACGTCACGCACGCGAGCCGGGAACGGGCCTTGCCGGCGCGCATCAATCTGAAATAATCGCCCCAATTCACCGCTCTCCAGGCGCTGCTTGAGCGCCATGACGGCGGGGTTAAACCGTTCGATGTGACCGACCATCAGCAGCACGCCGGCAGCTTCCGCCGCCTGGATGATCCGGCGGCCTTCGGCTACCGTCGGCGCAATTGGCTTCTCAATAAGCACTGGCAACTGCCGAGCTAACACATCCAAGGCAATTGAATGATGGAGCAACGTTGGCACGGCGATTACGACCGCATCTGGCTTTTCCTGATCGAGCAGAGACAGATATTCACGGTAGGCTTGGCCGCCGTGCCGGCTGGCAATCGCCTCCGCAGCTTCCAGCGCGATATCCGCCACTCCCACCAGTCGGACACCCGGCATTTCCGCCAGCACACGCGCATGATTTCGGCCCATAGCCCCGGCCCCAATCACAGCGACTCGCATCAATTTCATGCTCCTGTGGTTTAGCCTACCAGAATTCACGAGCGCGCATGAATTGGCAGAAGCATAACGCCGATAATGTCTCAACAAGTGGTGTAAATCGGGTTTGACGAAAAAGGTCATTGAGTGCTACTTGGAGGTAACCACACCCACCCAAGGAGGCACCCAATGACCGCGCTGACTATTGCACTGAATGAACA
>JBBIQY010000079.1:0-19239 GCA_037442085.1 Anaerolineae bacterium | reverse complement strand
TACCTGGCGGACCACGCCCACGACCTGGGCATTCTCAAGCGCCCGCGCAAGTCGCGGCCCAAAGTCATGCCGCTGGATTTCGTGTCGAGTTTGCTTCATGGCTCAGATCACTAATTTGTAACCAATGCACTGACCCGTTATCTTGCGGGAAGCCCTACCGTCTGTTACACTCCTCGGGCAATGTCCGCGCAAGCACTTTATCGCAAATGGCGACCTCAGTTGTGGGATGAGGTGGTCGGGCAAGAGCCTGTCATTCAGACCCTGCGCCATGCGCTCGCGCTCGAACGAATCGCGCATGCCTACTTGTTCGCCGGGCCGCGCGGCTGCGGTAAGACCACAAGCGCCCGCCTGGTCGCCAAGGCGCTCAACTGCTTGCAGCCTCAACCCGCCCAGCGTCCGTGCAACGCTTGCGAGCATTGCCTGGCCGTCAATGAAGGCCGCTTTCTGGATCTTATTGAAATTGATGGCGCGTCGAATAACAGCGTCGAAAACGTTCGAGATCTGCGCGATAAGATCAATTTTGCCCCCACCCAGGGACGCTTCAAGATCTATATCATTGACGAAGTTCACATGCTGTCGCTGGGTGCGTTCAACGCGCTTCTGAAGACCCTTGAGGAACCGCCCCCGCACGCCGTTTTCATTCTGGCCACGACCGAGAGTCACAAGATCCCGGCTACCGTTGCCTCGCGGTGCCAACGTTTCGAATTCCGGCGTATCCCGGTCGCCGACATTGTGGCTCGGCTGCAGGCACTGTGTGATCAGGAAGGTGTTCGGGCAGAGAAGGCTGCGCTTGAGCTGGTGGCGCGCCAGGCCACTGGCTCGCTCCGCGACGCCCTCAGCCTGTTAGACCAGTTGGTCTCTGCGGACAATTCCGTGACGTTGGCGCACGCCCAAGCCCTGTTGGGCACCGCTGTGGGACAAAGCGTGCAGCGTCTTTCCCTCGCGCTGGCCGCAAATCAGACGACTGTCGGCCTCGACTTGGTGAACGCTGCGATTGACGCCGGAACCGATCCCCGCCAGTTTGCCCGGCAAATGGTGGATCATCTGCGCGCCCTGCTGCTTGTTCGGTCAGGCAACGCTGCGCTAATCGAAGCCACAGCCGAAGACCGCGCGACTATGGCAAAGCAGGCAGAACAGTGGACGTCCTCTCGCCTTCTGAACGCTATTCGCGCCTTTGTGGCAGCAGCCAACGAAGCAAGAGGGGGTTGGCAGCCGCAGTTGCCGCTGGAGTTGGCTGTGGTGGAGATCACCTCGTCCGCTGCGACCGAAACGGGCGGCGTCTTCTCGGAGGTTGCACCTGTCGTTCGGGCGCCGGAGCCGGCCGCTGCGTCCGGGCCGCCAGCTCACCCGAGATCGCCAGCCACCGACAGCCCCGCGGCCGCCTGGCAACGCACGCTTGATCTGCTGTTAGAGAAGAAGAAGCTCACTAAGCTGACGAAGAGTGAGTTGGAGCGCTCCGTGGTAGAGAGGTTAGATGGCTCTGTGCTGTATGTCACGACGAGCGCCAACATCCTAAGCCGCCTCAAGGAGCGGCCGGAGTTTCAGACCATTATCAACGAGGCGCTTTCGGAAGTGTTGGGAGCGCCGCACAGCATTAGATTCCAACCCACTGAACTCGCCCGCAGCGGTCAGTCGCAGTCGAAGAGTGAATCGTCGGCGGGCTTGATCGCCGCAGCGCTCGATCTGGGCGGCCAAATTGTGGAATGAGGTGGCGGCTGCAGCCGGCTGTTTGGCGACGGGCTGTGCTACTTCTACATTGAGGAGAACGATATGCCGAAAATAAGAGGCCAGCGTCCACAACCGGGGATGAACGCGGGGCTGATGGAACGCTTGGCCAGACTTCAGGATGACATGAGAGAAGCCCATGAGGCGCTGGGCCAAGAGCGTATTTCAGTAAGCGCTGGCGGCGACGCCGTCAGAGTGGTTATTGACGGCCAGCAGCGCTTGCATGAGATCTGCATCGCACCGGAGGCCTTGGCGGACCGCGCCATGCTTCAGGATATGCTGGTCGCTGCCATCAATAGCGCCATCGAACAATCTCAGACGCTGGCGGCGAAGCGAATGCAAGACCTGAGTGGCGCCCTGGGCCTGCCAGGAATGTAGTCTTAGCTCCCTCCTCAACCGCCTCTATTAACGACCGTCTGACGCTTGAGGGTTTACACTCGACCTTGTTGTCAAGTAATGGCATGACCAATCCAGCCATTCCTCGATCCGTTCAAAATCTGATAGACGAGCTATCGCGATTGCCGGGCATTGGCCCCAAGTCTGCCTCTCGGTTGACGTTCTTCCTCTTGCGCGGCGATGGGCAGCAGCCGCGCCAGTTGGCTGCTGCCTTGACCGAACTGCGTGAGCGGACGCGCTTATGTTCTATCTGCCAAAACATTACCGAGAGTGAACCGTGTCCGATTTGCCGGGACTCGAGCCGTGACGCAGGCCTGCTGTGTGTGGTGGAAGAGCCGCTGGATGTTCTGGCGATTGAACGCACCGGCCGGTTTAAGGGAAAGTATCATGTTCTGCATGGCGTCATTTCACCTGTGGAGGGTATTGGGCCGGAGGATTTGAAAATTCGAGAGTTGCTCGAACGCGCCAGGTCCGAGCCGGTACACGAGGTGATTTTGGCCACCAACGTCAGCTTGGAAGGCGAGGCGACCGCAATGTATCTGCAGAAGCAGATTGCGCCCTTGGGGGTGCGGGTAACGCGTCTGGCTCGCGGTCTGCCGGTAGGCGGCGATCTGGAGTATGCGGATGAGACTACTCTGGCCCGCGCCCTGGAAGGTCGAGCCGAGATGTAAAATAATCTTAAGGTTATGGGGTCTTGACAATGGCTTTGTGGCTTATATAATGTCAATTCGCTAGGCTTGATCTTGCCGGTGCAACAAACGGCGGATCCAACAACCAGACTCCCCGGCCTGAAGAATAATTCTCCAAATGCCGATGCATTCGACCGCATCGGTATTTGTGTCCCTGCCGTGAGTCTTGACACCCGGAAGGCAGAGTGCTACAGTTGTAACGCTCTGTAGGTGAACCTTAACAGTTGAATAGTGACAGGAAGCATCAAGCAAGCCAACGAAATTCCCTGTAACCCTAAACAGGCTTCGGCCTGAAAGTTTCGTTACGGAGAGTTTGATCCTGGCTCAGGATGAACGCTGGCGGCGTGCTTAAGACATGCAAGTCGAACGCAGAGCTTGTAGCAATACGAGTTCTGAGTGGCGAATGGGTGAGTAACACGTAGGTGACCTGCCCTGAAGTGTGGAATAACAGTCCGAAAGGATTGCTAATACCGCATGTGGTCCCGGGTTTTAGAAAACCGGGTCTAAAGCAGCAATGCGCTTCAGGAGGGGCCTGCGGTCCATCAGCTTGTTGGTGAGGTAATGGCTCACCAAGGCAACGACGGATAGGGGACCTGAGAGGGTGGCCCCCCACATTGGCACTGACACACGGGCCAAACTCCTACGGGAGGCAGCAGTCGGGAATATTGGGCAATGGGCGAAAGCCTGACCCAGCAACGCCGCGTGCGCGATGAAGGCCTTCGGGTTGTAAAGCGCTTTTCACAGGGATGAGGAAGGACAGTACCTGTGGAATAAGTCACGGCTAACTACGTGCCAGCAGCCGCGGTAAAACGTAGGTGACGAGCGTTATCCGGATTTACTGGGCGTAAAGCGCGTTCAGGCGGCTTGGCAAGTCGGGCATTAAATCTCCCGGCCTAACCGGGAGGGGCTGTCCGATACTGCTGGGCTTGAGGGCGGTAAAAGGTGGCGGAATTCCGCATGTAGTGGTGAAATGCGTAGATATGCGGAGGAACACCAGTGGCGAAGGCGGCCACCTGGACCGACCCTGACGCTGCAGCGCGAAAGCTAGGGGAGCGAACGGGATTAGAAACCCCGGTAGTCCTAGCCGTAAACGATGTTGACTAGGTGTCGGCGATTAAAAACCGTCGGTGCCGCAGCAAACGCGATAAGTCAACCGCCTGGGGACTACGGCCGCAAGGTTAAAACTCAAAGGAATTGACGGGGACCCGCACAAGCAGCGGAGCGTGTGGTTCAATTCGAGGCTACGCGAAGAACCTTACCAGGGTTTGACATGCACGTAGTAGTGAAGCGAAAGCAGAACGACCCTTCGGGGAGCGTGCACAGGTGATGCATGGCTGTCGTCAGCTCGTGCCGTGAGGTGTTTGGTTAAGTCCACTAACGAGCGCAACCCTTGTCGCCAGTTACATGTGTCTGGCGAGACTGCCGGTCTTAAGCCGGAGGAAGGTGGGGATGACGTCAAGTCAGCATGTCCCTTATATCCTGGGCTACACACACGCTACAATGGCCGGCACAGTGGGGTGCTAAGCCGCGAGGCGGAGCCAATCCTCAAAACCGGTCTCAGTTCGGATCGCAGGCTGCAACCCGCCTGCGTGAAGTCGGAGTTGCTAGTAACCGCAGGACAGCTATACTGCGGTGAATACGTTCCCGGGTCTTGTACACACCGCCCGTCACGTCATGGGAGCTGGCAACACCTGAAGCCGGTAGGCTAACCGCAAGGAGGCAGCCGTCTAAGGTGGGGCTGGTGACTGGGACGAAGTCGTAACAAGGTAGGTGTACCGGAAGGTGCGCCTGGATCACCTCCTTTCTAAATCAAACCGAGCGTCAATCTTCGGATTGTTGCTCTAGGCTTGCCGAACGACCCCGCGCTGCGGCGGTCGTGCTTCCTGTCACTCCTCAACTGCTAAGGTTGAGGGCCTTTAGCTCAGCTGGTTAGAGCATCCCTCTGATAAGGGGAAGGTCTCTGGTTCAAGTCCAGAAAGGCCCACCTGGCGGGCGATCACTGTTGATCGCAGGACGGGGATGTAGCTCAGCTGGGAGAGCGCCGCCTTTGCAAGGCGGATGTCAGGGGTTCAAATCCCCTCATCTCCACAGGAGCAAAGGAGTCTAAACGAGGTTGTTAAGTGATAGCGGGCAGTCGAACTGAATAGGGTGAGCGGCAAATGAACTTGGGTGCGTAATGGCCCGGTCATCTGCCGGGCTGTTTTGTCTCTGGTGACCGAAAGATTTGGCCCCCGAGCCGAGTTGGCAAGTCGCTTGCCAGCTCGGATCGGCAGCCAAAGCCGCCGAAGCCCAGCATCAACGGGCGTGCACTTTTATAACTGAATAGCTGTGGAAATTCAATTTCTCCGCATCACGTGGGCTAAGCTACTAAGGGTGTACGGTGGATGCCTTGGCGCCAAACGCCGAAGAAGGACGTGGGACACTGCGATAAGCCTCGGTAAGCCGTGTGCAGGCGCTATAGCCGGGGATTTCCGAATGGAGAAATCCGCGCGAGTGATCCTCGCGCATCCCAACATGAATCCATAGTGTTGGGAGGGGAACGCAGGGAACTGAAACATCTAAGTACCTGCAGGAAAAGAAACGATTCCGCTAGTAGTGGCGAGCGAACGCGGAACAGCCCAAACCAGCTGCAAAGCTGGGGTTGTAGGACCGATGCGTGTCAACAGGTGGCTAGCAGAATGGTAGAGAGAAGCCAACCATAGAGGGTGCTAGTCCCGTAAGCGAAAGTCGCCTGTTGCTTGTCGGTATCCTGAGTACTGCCGGACACGCTAACTCGGCAGGAAGCTGGGGAGTCCACTCCCCAAGGCTAAATACGTTTGGCGACCGATAGTGAACAAGTACAGTGATGGAAAGGTGAAAAGCACCCCTGCTAGGGGAATGAAATAGAACCTGAAACCGTACACTTACAAACAGTCGGAGGGCTAATGGCGGGTTGAGCGCCTGAGAAATCAGGCGGCTCCCCGCTAAGCCTGACGGCGTGCCTTTTGGAGAATGAGTCTGCGAGTTCATTTATGTGGCCAGCTTAAGGGAGTCACACCCGGAGGCGCAGCGAAAGCGAGTCTGAATAGGGCGTTCAGTCGCATAAATGAGGCACGAAACCCGGTGAGCTACCCATGGCCAGGGTGAAGCGGGCTTAACCGCCCGTGGAAGCCCGAACCTACTGTTGTTGCAAAAACAGGGGATGAGCTGTGGGTAGGGGTGATATGCCAACCGAACCGGGAGATAGCTTGTTCTCCCCGAAATAGCTTTAGGGCTAGCGTTACGCGTTCAGTTGCGGAGGTAGAGCACTGGATTGGCTAGGGGCCTTATCGGTTACCAAACCAAACCAAACTCCGAATGCCGTAACTCCAAAGCGTAGCAGTCGGACTACGGGTGATGAGATTCGTGGTCGAAAGGGAAAGAGCCCAGATCATCGGCTAAGGTCCCTAAATTCACGCTCAGTGGAAAACGATGTGGGATTGTTTAGACAGCCAGGAGGTTGGCTTAGAAGCAGCCACCCTTTAAAGAGTGCGTAATAGCTCACTGGTCAAACGATCCTGCGCGGACAATTTACCGGGGCTAAGCGTGATACCGAAGCCGTGAATGTGCGTCCTGACGGACGCGCGTAGTAGGGGAGCGTTCCGTTGGCTGGGAAGGTCGACCGAAAGGACGGCTGGAGCCGACGGAAGTGAGAATGCAGACATGAGTAGCGTAAAACACGTGAGAACCGTGTTCGCCGTAAATCTAAGGTTTCCGACGCTAGGTCAGTCCGCGTCGGGTTAGTCGGGCCTTAGCCGAGGCCGATAGGCGTAGGTGATGGACATCCGGTCAACATTCCGGAACCGCCCTGATGAGCGAAGAGGTGACGCAGAACGGTAGACCAGCCTTCCCACTGGACATGGAAGGTGCGAAACGCGTAGGTGTTGAGACCGGTAGGCAAATCCGCCGGTTGAGCCGAGGCGTGATAGCGAGCCCTGAGGCATAAGTGGTTGAGCCGAGCTGCCGAGAAAACCCTCGTAGCCTTGAAGTCAGGGTGCCCGTACCGCAAACCGACACAGGTAGATGGGTCGAATAGACCAAGGCGAGCGGAAGAACCCTCGTTAAGGAATTAGGCAAAATGACCTCGTAACTTCGGGAGAAGAGGTGTCCCCAGGCGTGAATTCGAACAGGAGGAGCGCCCAGGGATCGCAGTGAAGTGGCTCTAGTGACTGGTTAACTAAACCACAGGTCTCTGCTAAGCCGTAAGGCGAAGTATAGGGGCTGACACCTGCCCAGTGCCGGAAGGTTAAGGGGAGAGGTTAGCGCAAGCGAAGCTTCGAACCGAAGCCCCGGTGAACGGCGGCCGTAACTATAACGGTCCTAAGGTAGCGAAATTCCTAGTCGGGTAAGTTCCGACCCGCACGAACGGTGTAACAACTGGAGCACTGTCTCAACGAGGGATCCGGCGAAATTGAAATGGCAGTGAAGATGCTGCCTTCCCGCAGTAGGACAAAAAGACCCCGTGGAGCTTTACTACACCTTGGCATTGTGTTAGAACTCCATCTGCGTAGCATAGGTGGGAGGCTGCGAACCTGGGCTTTCGGGCTCGGGGGAGCCGTCGGTGAAATACCACCCTGATGAAGTTTTGACCCTAACCCTGTCCCGTGATCCGGGCAGGGGACCGTGCCAGGCGGGTAGTTTGACTGGGGCGGTCGCCTCCTAAAAGGTAACGGAGGCGCCCAAAGGTTCCCTCAGGCTGAATGGAAACCAGCCGTAGAGTGTAAAGGCACAAGGGAGCTTGACTGCAAGGCCAATGCGCCGAGCAGAGACGAAAGTCGGGCTTAGTGATCCCACGGTTCAGTGTGGAATGGCCGTGGCTTATCAGACAAAAGCTACCCCGGGGATAACAGGCTGGTGAGATCCAAGAGTTCACATCGACGATCTCGCTCGGCACCTCGATGTCGGCTCATCGCATCCTGGGGCTGGACAAGGTCCCAAGGGTTGGGCTGTTCGCCCATTAAAGCGGTACGTGAGCTGGGTTCAGACCGTCGTGAGACAGGTCGGTCTCTATCCACTGTGGGCGCAAGGGACTTGAGGAAGCCTGCCTCTAGTACGAGAGGACCGAGGTGGAGCGACCTCTGGTGCGTCGGTTGTCGTGCCAACGGCATTGCCGAGTAGCTACGTCGCGTCGAGATAACCGCTGAATGCATCTAAGTGGGAAACTCGTTCCAAGATTAAGTCCCTCATGGCACAAGCCAGTAAGACCACCGAGAGACCATCGGTTATATAGGCGTCCGTGTGTAAGCGCTGCAAGGCGTGAGCAGAGGCGTCCTAATCGGTCGAGGGCTTAGCCCAAGAGTGTGATGCGGAGAACTTGAATTTCCACACCAGCTATTCGGTTATCACGGACATCGTGAAAATTCTTTTGGTGATTTGAGCGTCGAGGGTACACCCGGTCCCATCTCGAACCCGGCAGTTAAGCTCGACAGCGCCGATGGTACTTGGCGGGAGACCGCCCGGGAGAGTAGGTCGTTGCCAAAGGATTTCTTCACTCTCATGAGTGAACCAGACAAGGCCCAACGCAATTGGGCCTTGTCTGGTTTAACTGCTCGGCGTCTTGCCCGGCGGCCGATCTGCGCCGTTATTGGCTGCCGGTCACTCGCGCTGCTTGAAGCGCAACTGTACTCGACCCAGGTTGATCAGGTCGCCAGACCTCAGCTCTTGCCCGTCAATCAGCGAAATCTGCGTGAAGTTGACCCAGGTTCCCGACGTGGAGCCTTCATCGTAGAGATGAAAGACGCCGGCGCGCGTCTCCTCGATTCGGGCGTGCAGGCGCGAAACCGAGCGATCGGCAAAGATAATGTTAGCCGCCGCGGGGTCACGGCCCAGTCTCA
Organism: Anaerolineae bacterium; assembly: GCA_037442085.1. Classification (GTDB taxonomy): domain Bacteria; phylum Chloroflexota; class Anaerolineae; order Anaerolineales; family UBA6663; genus JANWXR01. Next base: position 10,577 of record JBBIQY010000079.1, on the reverse strand, counting down.
CCGTCTGACCGTGCAGTTCGATCTTCTCGCGCGGGGCGCTGCCGCCACCGCTCTCTATCACTTCCAGATAGGCCCTGCCCAACGGCGCGTTCCTGCCCGACCGCGGTAATTTGGGGATGGCCAGGCGCGGGAGGGTGGCCGGCTTCTTCGAGGCGGCGGAGGTCTTTGGCGGGGGCGTGTCTCTTCCTACGGGAGTAGTTTCGCGCAGACGCGCCAGCCGCGGATCGGAGGTCAGCGGCTGGCCGGGGATGGTTTCGCCGCCAATGATGGAGCGTTGCTGGATAGTCTGCCGGCGGCGCAGCCAGAAAAACATGCCGGCTCCGCCAACCACAGCAACGAGCACGCTGAGCGCCACGATCGGCAGGGAGAGGTTAAGCAAGCTGGGCGGAGGCATCCGAGAGGGTAGCTGAGCGGTCGCCCGCGTCATCGTTGGCGCGGCTACCAGGGCCACCGCCTGCGGTTTGCTGTCGGCGCTGAAGCCGAGTTCGTCGGTCACGCGCAGGTGCACGGTCAACGTCACACTCTCGGTGTAGGCCTCCAGCGGCCAGTCTACTGTCGTCGCGTCGCCAGCAGCCGTTGCGACCACCTGGCCCTCCACTACCCATTGTACTTCCCGCAAGGCGCGCTGGTGGCCATCTGGAAAGGTGACCGCGATCGGCACGGTCAGGCTTGCGCTCTCACCAAGGCTGATTTGCGCCGGCAGCGCCGGTTCGATGACCAGCGGCGGCTCGACGCGCAGTTGGAAGCCAGCCTCCGGAGTGGTGAGCGTGCGACCATCCGGCAATTGAACACTTGCCGCCAGTGTGTGCTGGCCGGTGGTCTGGATGGATGAGCGATAGCTAAGGCGGTACTGCGGACGAGCGTTGGCAGCAGCCTCAAAGATTGGCTGGAGCGAGCGCGCATTTTGTAGAGCCAGAGTCAGGCCGTTGGTGGCTTGCGATAACCGACTCAGGGTCTGTGCACCGACGGTCTCCAGCGCCTCCGCCGGGCCGACGTAGACGGTGTGGATCAGAATGCCCGTCGCCTGCGCCCGAGCGACCAGGTCGGCCACCGGCGTGCCGGCGGGTAGGCCGTTGGCGAACACGACCAGCATGCGCCGCATGCCCGGGCGCGGCGTTACATCGCTGGCCAAGTTGAGACCGGCCGAAATCAGCGCTCCCGGATCGGCGGCGCCGACAAAGTTCGTCGTATAGCGGTTGAGAGCATCAATCACCGGCTCCCTGGAGCGTCCATGCGCAAGCAATGTCTGCTCCGGTGTGATGATGGAGATGTCGTCGGCCTCGGCCTGCAGCCCGCTGCGCGCAAATTCGCTCAGCGCCTGCCAGATATAGTCCAGCCGGTTGATGCCGGCAGCATCGCGGGTGCGGAAGGCGGCGTTGGTGTCCAGCGCAAAGACGATCTGTACGCCGAGGTCGGCCTCGAGGAGGGTGAGATTGGCGATCGAAGATTGATTCTCGACCAGAGAGAAGGCGGAAGCCGGGAGATTAGGGATGTGCCGGCCCGCACCGTCGGTAACCGCGACGTAGGCCTGAATCTCCGGGAAGTTGCCGGTGTCTACGGCGGTGATGACCGCCGTCGGTGCGGCCTGAGCGTGCGTCCAGCCGGCTGGGGACAGCACCCCAAGCAGACACAGCGCGGCGACACACCGGACTACGATCCAACTTTTCATCAACAGAGATTGTAATGTATCTGGGTTAGGCTAGGATGAGGCGGCCTAGCTGGACGTTAACCCAAAAGGGAGCCTGATGAGCAGGCTCCCTTGCGTTTCATCCATGAGTTTACAGCGACGGTGCGCTGGGCGCAAAGCTGGCGGGCGGCGCCGCGGCGGGGCGAGTAAACGTCTTATAAGCCAGCGTGAAGGCCGATGTCGTCCAGGCCTGCAGGATGCCGCTTAGAACCAGTAGCACCGGCAGGTAGAGACAGAAGCAGACCAGCGCGAAGATCAGGCCGCCAGCGCCCAGCGCCTGGTTGTCGGTAGCAAAGCCGGCCACACCCGCAACGGCGGGCAGGACGATGAACAACAGCGGCAGGGCCAGCACCAGGCTGACGACGAAGCCGATCACGCCCACGATGATGGCCAGGATGACGATGTTGGCCGGGTTGGCACGGAACACTTCCCAGCCCCGGCGAAGCGAGTTGATCACCGGCAGGTTGTCAATCACGACGCCGATCTGCGCGAACTGAATGATCAGGCCGAACAGCAGCGCGATGATGGCGAAAACGCAGAGCAGGGGCAGGAAACAGAGCAGGCCCAGGCCGAAGGTTGCGACGCTTAGGAGCGCGCCGGGCACGATGATAATGAGCGCCGCGGCGATGATGATGATGGCGGTGATGAGGGTCAGGCCGAGCAGCGGCAGGAACTTGGCGATGGCGACGCTCCAGGCCTCGCCGAAGCTCACCGCGCCGGTCGCATCCGCCCGGTCAATGCCGCCGATGAGGCCGCCCATGCCGAGTGTCTGGACCACGACGACGATGACGAAGAGTAGCAGGCCGAGACAGATGGCGGCCAGGATAAAGAGGGTGGGGTCTAGGCTGCCAAACGTACGCTCGAGTTCGGGGGGCAGGACGAACTGACCGTCCGGGCCGAGGGGCGGGTTGTTTGGGTCGAAGCTCGTGCCGCCGCCACCACCTCCACCTCCGCCCCGCCCGCAACTGGCCAGGAGGCCGAACAACCACAGCACGCGGTTCTTCCAAACGATCTTCCAGGCACGTGTGAGCACATTGCCGAAGTCGAGCGAGATGGTCATATGTCCTCCGAGGTGCTGGATTCTGAAACGCAGCCGTATTGTCTCACAACTTGCCTTAACTACGCTTGAGCCGGGCCGGCAGTAGCATCCGCCAGCCGGGCGGCAGCCTGATAGACGAGCGTATACAACGTCGTCGCGAACACGGCGGTGAAGATCAGCAGCACGAAGCTGAGCGGCCCGGCGATGGCGCCATATACCAGCAGCGCTGCCCCACCGATCAGCGAGTTCAGTAGGACAAGCGGAATGATGACAATGATTGGAAGAATCAAGACAGCCACGGCCAGGCCCGAGAGGAAGGAGATGAAAAGCACGAGCAGAAACGCCCACCAGCCCTTACGGAACACGGCCCAGGCGCGGCCCGGCGCACGCCGGGCGTTCACATCCTCAACTGCAATCGCCAGAACAACCAGGAAGATGGCCAGCCCAACCGCTGAGAGTACGGGCGACAGGGTAATCTGGCCGGCCTCCAGTAGCAACACGCCAAACGGCCCAACTTGCTGTGCTGCCAGGAGCCGCAGGACAAGGGGGATCAGGGTGAGGATAGAGATCAAAGCGCCCACCGTGACGGCCAGCCCGAGCAGCCGCACCAGCCGCGGTCGCCCGAGCTGTAACGCTTCCCCGAGCGACACGGGCTGCTGACGCCCAGCCGCCAATGCCGCGCCGTGGATGGTGGCGGCCTGCGCGATGTAGCTCATGGCAGCGGAGGCGACCAGCGCCAGTACGGCGACGATCCCCACCACGGCCCATGTCAAAGGCGGCAAGCGACGCAGGGCGTCGAGCCAGTCCGGCTCCAGCCTGGTCTGAGGCAGCGTGACGATCGCCGCCGCCGCGCCCAGCCCGCCGGCCAGCAATCCTGCCGGCACGAAGGCCAGGAACAGTGCCGTGCTGAGCACCCACAGCGACCACGACGTGCGCGTGATCCGCCAGCCTTCCCTCAGGAGGAATACAATGTCCATATCCGGCTACTCCCACTCGATCGTGGCGGGCGGCTTGGACGAGATGTCATACACCACGCGGTTGATGCCCGGCACTTCGTTGACGATGCGGCTGGAGATGCGGGCGAGCACCTCGTAGGGCAGGCGCGCCCAATCGGCGGTCATGAAGTCGTCGGTGGTGACGGCGCGCAGGGCGCACACCTCCTGATACGTCCGCCCGTCCCCCATCACGCCAACGGAGCGCACCGGCAGCAGCACGGCGAAGGCCTGCGCGGTTTCACTGCGGAGCAGCCCCGCTGCCTCGAGTTCGGCGGTCACGATCTTGTCGGCGGCGCGCAGCCGCTCCAGCCGTTCCCAAGTGATCTCGCCCAGGCAGCGCACGGCCAGGCCGGGGCCGGGGAACGGCTGCCGCCAGATCAGCGCCTCCGGCAGGCCCAGTTCGAGGCCAACGGCGCGCACCTCGTCCTTGAACAGATAGCGTAACGGCTCGACGAGCTGAAAGTTCAAATCCTTCGGCAGACCGCCGACGTTATGATGGGTCTTGATCTTCGCCGCCGTCTGCCGCTCCGGCCCGGCGCTCTCCACCACGTCGGGGTAAATGGTGCCCTGGACGAGGAAACGCGCGCTCTCGCCCCCCGCCCCACTCTTCGAAGAGGGGAGAAGGCGCTGCGCCTCGCGCTCGAAGATGCGGATGAACTTTTCGCCGATGATACGACGCTTCTGCTCCGGGTCGGTGACGCCGCTGAGGGCGTCGAGAAACTCCTCAGCGGCGTTGACGGGGACCAGGCGCGCGTGCAGTGTGTCGTGAAAGGCGGCGACGACCGCCTCCGGTTCGCCGGCACGCAGCAGGCCGGTGTCCACGAAGATGCAGGTGAGCGCCTCGCCGACCGCGCGGTGTACCAGCGCCGCCGCCACGGTCGAATCCACCCCGCCGCTCACGCCCGCGATCACCGGCGCCGCGCCTACCTGCGCCCGAATCTGCGCTACCGCTCGATCCACCATCGAGCCGGGCGTCCACTCCGCGCGCACGCCTGCCGCCGCGAGAAAGTTCTGCAGGATGACGCGTCCATGCTCCGTATGGTTGACCTCGGGATGAAATTGCAGCGCGAACAGGCCGCGCCCTGGCGCCTCCATCGCCGCCACAGGGCAGTTGTCGGACTCGGCAACGGCGTGGAAGCCGGGCGGCAGGCGGTCCACCCTATCCCCATGGCTGGCCCAGACCTGAAACGATGATGGAAGCGAAGTCAGGATTGGAGATTGGGGATCTGAGATTGTGAGTGTGGCGCGACCGTACTCCCGCTGCGAGGAAGCAGCGACGTGGCCGCCGAGGGCGCGCGCCAGAAGCTGCATGCCATAGCAGATGCCGAGCACGGGCCGCCCGGATTCGAGCACATAGCCGGGCAGTTGCGGCGCGTCCGGATCGTAGACCGAGTTCGGCCCGCCGCTGAGGATGAACGCTTTCGGCTGAAGCGCCAGCACCTGCTCCGGCGGGGCATCGTGCGGGAACAGCTCGCAGTAGACTTGCGCCTCGCGCACGCGCCGGGCGATCAGTTGCGTGTATTGCGAGCCGAAATCGAGGATGGCGAGGGTGTCCATGGCGAATAGCGAATGGCAGATGGCGACTCAGGGGCTGGCGCGCAGGGGAGGGCGTCGCCAGATTTAGCGAGGCTTCACCCTGATCAACCATCAGCGAAGATGATTTGGCCGTGGTCCATGTTGACGATGCGGGCCAGCGCCTGGATGGGGACGTTAAGCGACCCCAGCAGCGCGCGCCCGCCCTCAAAGGTCTTCTCCACCAGCGCACCGATGCCGACAATGGACGAGCCGGCCACTTGCGCCAGCCGCACCAACCCCATGATGGTCTGCCCGGAGGCCAGGAAGTCATCAATGATCAGGATGCGCTCATTGGGGCCGAGGTATTCCGGCGAGACGATCAACTCGACAGTGCGGCCTTTGGTGTGTGACGGGGCCAGGGTCAGGAAAACCTCGTGCGGCATGGTGATGGGCTTGCTCTTGCGCGCGTAGACCAGCGGCAGGCTCATATGTCGCGCAGTGCTCAATGCCGGGGCGATGCCGGAGATTTCGGCGGTAAGCAGCTTGGTCGCGCCGACGTGGGCGAAGCGGCGCGCCAGCTCGCGCCCACACTCATCTATCAGCATCGGGTCCACCTGATGGTTGATGAAGCCGTCCACCTTGAGGATGCCGTTGCCGAGGTTTTTGCCGTCGCGCAGGATGCGATCTTTGAGGAGTTGCATGGTCTTTTCCGGGAATGGGTCTGTGAAGAGATTGTAGCCCGAAATTCTCTAGCCAGAAACATCGCTGATTCGCGCAGAATCGTTTTCAAAACAACGTGATAGTCCGGGCAGGATTGTCAGGCAGTTGTCATCGGCAGGCCTTGATGCCGCGGCTATAATCGTCCCACCTCAATGAATCGTAGAACCAACATGGATCTATCTGTCACCTCAAGTCCGGCTGGAGAGGCCTGGCACCATCAGTCGGCGGAGGCTGTGGCGCTTCAACTCGGAACCCATCTCCAGAACGGCCTGTCGCGAGGCGAGGCGGCGCGCCGGCTGGCCGAGTATGGCCTGAATGAGCTGCAGACCGTCCATCGCATCTCACCTTGGGAGATCCTCTTCGAGCAATTCAAGAATGTGCTCGTCATTATCCTGCTGATCGCCGCCGTGCTCTCGGCCTTGCTGGGTGAGAGTCTGGTCGAACCGATCGTCATCGGCATCATCGTGCTCTTTGCCGTGTTGCTGGGCTTTATCCAGGAATATCGCGCCGAGCGCGCCATCGAGGCGCTGCGCCGGATGGCGGCCCCCACTGCGACCGTGGTGCGCGACGGCGAAGAACTCGAGGCGCCGGCGCGCGAACTGGTGCCGGGCGACCTTATCCTCTTGCAGGCCGGCGACAAGGTGCCCGCCGATGTGTGGCTGGTCGAAGCGATCAACCTCCAAATCGAAGAGGCCGCGTTGACCGGCGAATCCGTGCCGGTGGAGAAAACGGTCGCTCCGCTGGAGAGCGATGACGCGAACGCCGGGCGTTCGACGCCCCTCGGCGATCGCCGAAACATGGCCTATGCCGGCACGGTGGTGACGTATGGCCGGGGCCGGGCGCTGGTGGTCGGCACCGGCATGTCCACCGAGTTCGGCAAGATCGCGCAGATGCTGCAGACGGTGGAACGCGGCAAGACCCCGCTGCAGGAGAACCTCGATAAGGTGGGCACGATGCTGGCCCGCGCGGCGTTTGTCGTCGTGGCTATCATCGTGGCGTTGGGCCTCTTGCGCGGCCAGCTGCTGCTCGAAATGTTCCTGTTCGGAATCGCCATGGCCGTGGCTGTGGTGCCCGAGGCCCTGCCGGCCGTGGTCACCATCTCGCTGGCCATCGGCGTACAACGGATGGCGAAACGCAACGCGCTGGTGCGCCGCCTGCCGGCTGTGGAGACCCTCGGCAGCACCACCGTCATCTGCTCCGATAAAACCGGCACGCTGACCCGGGATGAGATGACCGTGCGCCGGGTGTACGTGGCCGGCCAGATGCTGGAGGTCTCAGGCGCCGGCTACGAGCCGCTCGGCCAGTTTTCGCGTAACGGCCAGCCCGTTGAACCGCCCGAGCGGCTGCGCGAGCTGTTGCGCGCCGCCGCCCTGGCCTCCGATGCCTATCTCAGGCGGGGGGAGGACGATCATCGCTGGGAACTGAAGGGCGACCCGACCGAGGGGGCGCTGATCGTTGCCGCCGCCAAAGCCGGGCTGCACAAGTCCGAGCTGGAGGCGCAGTTCCCGCGCGTCCACGAAATCCCCTTTACCTCCGAAACGAAACGCATGACCACCCTGCACAAAACACCGGCCGGGGTAGTGGCCTATGCCAAAGGCGCGCCGGAGATCATCCTCGACTCGTGTGCGCGACAGTGGACGGAGAGCGGTGAAACGCCGCTCGACGCGACCGTTAGGCGGCGGATCCTCGACGCGGCGCAACACATGGCCGCCGAGGCGCTGCGGGTGCTCGCCGTGGCCGGCAAAGCCAATGCCGCGCCGGAAAACGCCGAACACGAGATGACGTTTCTCGGCCTGATTGGGATGAGCGACCCGCCGCGCCCCGAGGCCAAAACGGCGATTCAAACCTGCGAACAGGCCGGCATCAAAGCGGTCATGATCACCGGCGATCATCCGCTCACGGCGCGCGCGGTGGCGGGTGAACTCGGCCTGCTCCGTACCGGTCGCGTCGTCACCGGCGCAGACCTGGAGGCGATGAGCGACGCCGAGTTCGAACGGGAGGTGGACGACATCGAAGTCTACGCCCGTGTCTCGCCGGCGCACAAGCTGCGCGTGGTCACCGCCCTACAGAAAAGGGGCCACATCGTGGCCATGACCGGCGACGGCATCAACGACGCGCCCGCCCTCAAAAAGGCCGATATCGGCGTTGCCATGGGCATCACCGGCACCGACGTGACCAAGGAAGCGGCGGCCATGATGCTGACCGACGACAACTTCGCCTCCATTGTCGCAGCGGTCGAAGAAGGGCGCGGCATCTTCGGCAACATCAAGAAATATTTGATGTACCTGCTCTCCTCGAACATCGGCGAAATCGGCCTGGTGGCCGGCGCTTCGCTGCTCGGCTTGCCTCTGCCGCTTTCCGCCGTACAGATCCTGTACGTCAACCTCGCTACCGATGGCCTGCCGGCCCTGGCCCTGGCCGTGGACCCGCCCGAAGCAGACCTGATGCGCCGTCCTCCCAGAAATCATCGCACGGGCATCTTTACCCGCCCGGTGGTCGCGTTAATGACCATCGGCGGACTGTGGTCGGCGCTGGTGAATCTTGGCCTGTTCGCCTGGGCGTTGAACTCGGGCCGCAGCCAATCCGAAGCGATGACGATGACCTTCGTTTCCCTGGTCTTGATTCAATTCTTCAAAGCTTACAACTTCCGCTCCGATCGGCACTCGGTGCTTCGCCGACCGTTTGCCAATCGGTGGCTCAACCTCGCCATCGTGTGGGAACTGCTGCTGCTGGCGTTGATCGTGTATCTGCCCTTTCTGCACCAGGCTTTCGGCACTTACCGCCTGCCACCGATAGACTGGCTGATTGTCATCACTCTGGCGTTCACGGTATCGCCGCTGCTGGAACTGGCAAAGTGGATGGTGCGGCGCGGCTGGTTTGGGAAAGTGGAGTGAACGCGTGGCGGACGGGCGAAGGGACGACGAGGGCCGCATTGAGCAGGAACTGGCCCGCGCGCGGCAGGCCCGCGTTGAGGGGAAGGAGGGCCGGGCGCGGGTGTGCGCGCGCCGCGCCGCCGGCCTGGCGATCCGCGCCTACTATCAGCGTCGCGAGGGGAGGCAGTGGGGTGGGGATGCGCTGACGCAGCTCAAGCGGCTACAGGATGATCGCGTCGTGCCCGAGGGGGTGCGCGCCGCTGCTGCGCGGCTGACGACCAAGGTGGATTTTGATCACCGGCTGCCATTTGCAGCGGATCCGCTTGAGGATGCGCAGGGAATTATTGCGTTTGTGAACAGCGCTGTCTGAGTCGCTTCTTCTGAAAGGGTATTGAGCCATGACCGAGCTCGAGGCCTTCCGCCAACAGAAAGACCATTTCTTCCGCACACACCCCCAGTCGCCGCTCACGCCGCAGCAGAAGCGCGAGTTTAAGGGCCTGGAATATTTTCCGGAGAATCCGGCGTTAAGGCTGGAGGTGGAGGTGACGCCGTTCCCGCAGCGGGAAGTCATCGAGATGCGCACCTCGACCGGCGACACGCAGACGTATCAGAAGGTGGGGCGTTTCACGTTCACGGTGGACGGCCAGGAAGCCCAACTGACGCTCTACGCCAGCCCGCATGGTTATTTCCTGCCGTTCGTGGATGCGCTGGCGAACACCGAAACTTACGGTGCAGGCCGTTACCTCGATCCCGAACCGCTCGGCGGTAATCGCTTCCTGGTGGACTTCAACCTGGCCTATAACCCGTACTGCATGTACAACGAGAACTGGAGTTGTCCATTGACGCCGTTCGAGAACCGGTTGAAGGTCGCGATCCGGGCCGGGGAGAAGTTGTATTCTCCCGCCAAAAGCCATTAGCGCCCTGCAGGCGAGCTGAGCGCTTACGACTTCCCCGTCCCCAGCCCGGCGGCGCGGGCGCGCGCGATGGCCTCGTTCCGGTCGGCGGCGTGGAGCTTGGAGAGGATGTTGGAGACGTGGTTGCGCGCCGTCTTCAGGCTGCACCCCACGCGCTCGGCCACCTCCTGATTGGTCAGGCCCTCGGCCAGCAGGGCCAGCACCTCGCGCTCCCGGTCGGTCAGTTCGGGGAAGGCGGTCTTGGGCGCGCTCGGCGAGACGTCGGAGATGAAGTCGAGCAGGCGCTTGGCGACCGCCGGCCCGAATAGCGCCTCGCCCTTCGCCACCGCCCGGATGGAGCGCAGCAGCACGTCCTCATCGGCATCTTTCAGGATGTAGCCGCGCGCGCCGGCGCGCATCGCCGCCAGCACCGAGTCCGTATCCTCGAACATCGTCACCAGGATGATGCCGGTCTGCGGGCGTGCACGCAGGATGCGACGTGTGGCCTCGACGCCGTTCAGGCCCGGCATTTGCAGATCCATCAGCACGACGTCCGGCGCATGTTGGGCGGCCTTCTCCACGGCCTCTTCGCCATTCGTGGCCTCTCCGACGACGACGAAATCCGCCATGGTCTCGAGCAGGGCGCGTACGCCGTCGCGGAAGAAGCGGTGATCGTCGGCGAGCAGAATGCGGATGGGGTCCATGGCGGATTTCAGATTACAGATTCTGAGTCCTCTGCAAAAAGCCGAACTTTAACAACCAACAACCAGGGCGTGCGCTGGTCGAGGGCATAGCCAGCCTGCCAGGAAGCGCCGAAGAGCGGCAAAAAAAGAAACCTGGGGTGTCATGGACTGG
>JBBIQY010000078.1:0-19303 GCA_037442085.1 Anaerolineae bacterium | reverse complement strand
TGGCACGCGTATGGCGAACCGTGCTCTTGGCGGATTTGCGTTTCTTACCCGGTTTGGCAGTCTGTTTTGGCATTCCGCCATCTTACCCGGATTCTGACTTGACGGAAGGCCTAACTTGTAGCCAATGATCTTACCTGATCGGGGTTCAGCAGGGTTCAAATGGCGAATGGCCCGCCATCTGCAATCCGCTAGTCCAGGTAGCCGAAGCAATCGGCCAGCAGCACGCCCAGGCGGCGCTCGAGCACACGGTAGGAGAAGTAGCGCAGGGCCAGCGCGTAATTGGTCTCCGCCCATTCCTGCGCCACGGTGGGCTGCTCCAGCACGCGCCGCGTCTCACGTAACGTCGCTTCGCTGATGAAGCCATCGAACTCGATGACGTGAAAGCCCTTCGGTTTGATGTCCACCTCGTAGATCGAATAGTTGTTGACGACCAGCGGGCGCTTGTAATAGACGGCCTCGAGGAAGGCATTGCCGAAGCCCTCGATGCTCGAGGGATAAGTGACTAGGTCGGCGTGTGGGTACACATCGCCGAGGGTGTAGATGCGCCGCCCATCGGGCGTCAGGCCGCGCGCATCCTGCACCAGGTCGGCCTCGAAACGCACCGGCACATCGAGTAGATGGGCGAACTCGCGCACGCGCTGCTCATAGGCCGTGCCTTCATCGCCGGCTGCGTGCGAGATCACCAGCTTGGCCTTCACGCCCAGCCGCCGCACCAGCTCAATGGCGTGCTCGATGCCCTTGCGCTGGATGATGCGCGTCGGCTGGAGGATGAAGGACTCGTCCGGCGCCACGCCCAGGTCGGCGCGCGCGTGCTGCGCATACTCGTCGGGCGGCCCGGGCGGGCGTTCGAAATCCATGACGTTGGGGATGACGCGCGAGAACGTGCCCGCGCGCCAGGCCAGTTGCTGCGCCTGAACCGAGTTGATGACGACGTGGCGGATGGACGGCAGCACCGGCGGAAAGGCGGCGGCAATGTAATCGTGGACACAATTGACCTGGAAGCGCTGGCGCTCCCAGTAAAAGTCGTGGTGGTGGGCGATGGTGGGCATGCCGGTCTCGGCGATGACCTCGGTGAGCGCCAGGCCGAGCGGCAGGTTGAGCGGGATGGTCAGCGCGTTCTCGACGATGAGCAGCTCCAGATCGAAATCGCGGACAAAAGCATAGAGCCGTTGCTTGAGGTACTGCTTGAGTTCGTCAATCTGCCGCGTCAGGTGCGGCGGGCGCACGTAGGGCGAGAAGTAGTCGCGGCGCACGATCTCCGGGTGCTCGGCATCGGCCTGCGCCAAAGCGCCGCCGTTGCCGGTGTAGGCGAGGGTGTTGATGGCGTCAATGACCGGATGGCGGTAGAAGGCCTCGGGCACCACGCAGCTGCGCTCGGCGGGCCGGTCGGAGAGGCCGGAGAAGTAGAAGCAGGTGTGCCCCATCCGCTCCAGCACGGTCGCCCACTTGGCGGTTTCGAGCGAGACGCCGTCGGTGCCGGCGAAGCGCGTGGAAATGAAGCCGATGCGATGGGAAGTGGAGGAGGGGTTCATGGCTGTTGCTTCCGGCGATGCAATGTTGTCGCCCGTGGTTCAAGGGCCGGGCATGCCACCGGACCCGAACAAAGGCGGCCAGGCCGTCGGCCCAACCTCCAGGCCCTCGGCCTGGAGCGCCTCGACGGCATAGCGGCGCATCGCCATCATCACCCCCCACTGCTTGCCCGGCGCCGTGCGCGCCAGCAGCCGGACTTGCACCGACCAGTCTTTCAGGCCGACCCAGCCCTGCACCTGAGGCGCCTCGAGCAGGTCGTCCTTGACCGTTTCGTCCGCAGCGAGACGGGCCGCCGCAGCCTCCAGGGCGGGCATGACGCGGTTCATGTCGGCGCTGTAGCGCAGGCTGAGCTCCACCACGGCACGCGACCAGCCGGCGGTGAGGTTGGCGACCGTGCGCACGTCGCCGTTCGGCACCAGGTGCAGGCGGCCTTCCAGGTCGCGCAGACATGTGGTGCGCAGGGTGATCCGCTCCACCGTCCCGCTGGCCTCGCCGATCCGGATCACGTCACCGACCCGGAACTGGTCTTCGATCAGGATCAGGACGCCGCCGATCACATCCCGGATCACAGCCTGCGCGCCGAGCGAGAGCGCCAGGCTGGCGACGCCCAGGCTGGCCAGCAACGGCGCAACATCAATGGCCAGCGCCTGCAGCACCATCAGCGCCGCGATGATCAGCACAACGACATAGACGGCGCTGCGACCCATGGAGACCAGCGTCTTCAGGCGCGCGATCCGCTCCGCGTCGCGCTCGCGCTGTTCCAGGCGGCGTTCCACCAGCCGCGCAGTGCGGCGCAGGAGCCAGCCGGCCAACAGGCTGAGCAGCAGGATCAGGGCAATGCGCAGCGCGGTTGCGGCAGCAGGAGTGCTGAGCAGGTTGTTCCAGTCCATAACGGATCTCGGTAGCAGGCTCCCAGGTGGGCGGTGACGGCGCTGCCGTCGCCGAAGCCCCTCATCGGCGGTCCTCCACTTCTTCCAGCCAGGCCACCTGATAAGGCGCCAGTGTGACGGAGGCCGCGGCGAGGCTCTGGCCGGTAATCAGGTCGCGCAGATAATTCGGCGGGGCGGCAGCCTCCGCCGGAACGCGAACCTGCTGCGGTCGAGCGCTGACGTTGTGCAGCGCCAGCACGCGGCGCGCGCCGTCGGGTGAGACGCGGCGCAGCGCGAAGACGGCGTCCCCGCACGCCAGCACCTGTTGTCGGCCGTGCGGATGGAAGGCCGATGTGCCGGCCCGTGCGCGCAACAACTCGCGGTAGCGGCTGAAGATGCGGGCGCGCAGCGAGGCTGGGTCGGCAAGTTCACGCTCCAGCGCTTTACGCTCACACTTCTGCCGGTTGATCGTGCGGTTGCGGCCCGTCTGGCGCACGCCCTCCGGCCAGCCGCGCGAGCCGAACAGACTGTGGAAGTAGATTCCCGGCACACCGACGACCGCCAGCAGGATAGCCTGCGCACACATGAAGCGTTCGATCTGCACGTTCAACGGCTCACTACCACTCGGGTTCGAGAGCGCATCGAGGTAGTTGATGTTCAGCTCATACGGGCTTTGCGTGCCGTCGGCGTTGTGCTTGTAGGAGACCAGCCCGCCGTGCGCGCGCGCACGCGCCACCAGCGCGTCAATCTCCGTCTCAGGCAAGAGGCCGCGCGCCGGGTTCAGGCCGATGCCGTCGTGCGAGGCGAGGAAGTTGAAGAACGTGACCTGGTTAGAGGGCAGGCTCAGGCCCGCCGCCCACTCCGAGAGAATGCGCGCCTCCCCCGTGTGCAGGGCGTGCAGGGTGAGCGGCGGCAGGGCGAAGTTATAGACGAGCTGCGCCTCGTTCGTACCATCGCCGAAGTACGAGAGGTTGTCGCGGTGCGGGACATTGGTCTCGGTGATCAGGCGGACGTGCGGCGCGGCTTCGTCGAGCACGGCGCGGAAAAGTTGAATGATACGGTGGGTCTGCGGCAGATGAATGCACGGGGTGCCGATCTCCTTCCACAGATAGGCAATCGCATCCAGCCGGATGAACGCCGCGCCACGCTCGGCGTAGAACAGCAGCAAGTCCACAATCTCCAGCAACACCTCGGGGTTGGCGTAGTTCAGGTCCACCTGATCATCGCTGAACGTCGTCCAAACGGCGCGCGCGCCGGCGGCCGTCTGGAAGCGCGTGAGCAGCGGCAGCGCGCGCGGGCGCACAACGCGCGAGAGATCAGGATCGCCCTCCACCGTGATGAAGAAGTCGCGGTAGCGCGGGTCGCCGGCGAGGAAGCCCTTGAACCATTCGCTCTGAGCGGAGGCATGATTGATGACGGCGTCGAACATCAACCGAAAGTCGCGCAGCCGAGCCACATCCTCCCACGTCCCCAACGCCGGATCCACTGTACGGTAATCCGTCACCGAGAAGCCGTCGTCCGAAGTCCACGGATAAAACGGCAGGAGGTGGATACCGCTCACTACACCGGACAGATGGCGCGCGCAGAAATCGGCCAGCGTGCGCAGCGGCGCTTCGCCCGGCTCCGTGACCTGATCGCCGTAGGTGATGAGCAGCGCATCGCGTTCGGTCAGCGTATTGACCGGAGGCGCCGGGATACGGCCCCGGTAGGCGTCCAACCGCTCACGCAAGCGCGCGTGTAAGGCGAATGCGGCCTCTGCGCCATCATACAGCCTGGTCAGATGTTCCAGGAGTCGCTCGTCGGTCGTCGGGGCAGTTCGCCCCTCATCCGCTGGGGAAGAGGCCGAGGGTGAAGGGAACATGATTCGACTCTACCGGCTTTCCGCAAGAAAGGCGAGCACCGGGGCCGTCGCCGGTCAACCACAGCTCGTTGATCTTCAGCCCTCGTCCGGCAGAAGGGCGCGCGCGCGCACCATCCGCACAGTGACCACAAACAGTGTGATGACCGTCAACGGAATAACGAACCACAGCATGACAGAGCTGAACAGCGGCAGGGCTTCGTGCTCAGTCGCCGCCAACGCCAGATAGGCTGTGTAAGCCACGTAATAGCCCAGGAACATGCCCCCCTCCCAGCGCTCGATGCGATAGCCAGTGAAGAAGACCGGCAGGCAGGCCACGGCGACGGCGATCATCACGGGCAGGTCGAAATTCAACGCCGCAGAGGAGACGGCCACGCCGTTCGGCGCCACGAGGGCCGTCAGGCCGAGCACCGAGAGGATGTTGAAGATGTTGCTGCCGATCGCATTCCCCACGGCGATATCGCGCTCACGCCGAATGGCGGCCACCACCGAGGTCGCCAGCTCAGGCAGCGACGTGCCGACGGCAACGATGGTCAGTCCGATGATCAGCTCGCTGACGCCCAGCAGGCGGGCGAGGGCCACCGCGCCCTCCACCAGCCACTGTGCGCCGCCGATCAGCATGGCTACGCCCACTACGACCATCAGCAAATTCAGCGGCCACCGCCGCGCCGAAGGCGACTTCGGCGTGCCGTACTCCGCGGCGTATTCCTGTTCGATGGCGCGCGTCTCCTGCCGGCTCGCCACGATCGCCAGCGTGGTGTAACCGATGAGCAACGCAAACAGGAGGCCGCCCTCCAGCCTGCCCACCACGCCATCAACGGCCAAGATGAACATCAACAGCGAGGCGCCGCTCATCAGCGGCACATCCACCCGGATCAGTTGCTGCGCGACCACCAGCGGCGCGAAGACCGCAGACAGGCCCAGGATCAGCAAGACGTTGGCGATATTGCTGCCGACGATGTTGCCGACGGCAATATCGGGCTGACCGCGCCAGGCCGAGCTAACAGTCACCGCCAGCTCGGGCGCGCTGGTGCTGAAGGCGACGACGGTGAGCCCTACGACGAGCGGTGAAATCCCGATGGCGGTCGCCAGGTGTGACGCGCCGCGCACCAGCGCCTCCCCGCCGGCAATGAGCAACACCAATCCAAGGAAGAAGAGGCCGATAATTTGCATGCGCCCTCCGAAATGAAAAGGAGACGTCGCTGGACAGTCCCCAACCCGCCCGGAATTGGAGGAGCCGGGCGCCTCACGCTGCGGTTGCAGGTAGAATGTACCAAACCTGGCAAGTTGGGTCAAACACTTTCACCTTGCCTGCAGGAATGATCATCGTCATTGTCCTGAGCCTCGCCCTCGCCGCGCTCATCTACTGGGAGCTGATCATCGCCGAGGGCGCCCACCTCGGGCCGCGCGTCGTCGTGCCGCTCTACGACCGCATCGCCCAGCGCTACGACGCGGACATCAAGAAGTTCGACCCCGTCACCGAGTCGGAGATCCTCGGCCTGCCGCTGGCCACCGCGCTGGCAGAGACGGCCGCGCCGCGCGTGCTGGATGTGGCCTGCGGCACCGGGCGCACGGCCCGCGCGCTGATGCGCGAAATCGCCTTCGACGGGACCACCGTCAACGTGGATTTGGGCCGGCGGATGTTGACCGTGGGCCGCGCAACCTGCGCGACCTGGCCGGGCCGCGTGACCTGGGCCCAGTCGGCCGCCTGCCCGCTGCCCTTTCCGACGGACTCCTTCGAAGGTGTCACCTGTCTGGAAGCGCTGGAGTTTTTACCCAACCCACACGCCGCTCTGGCCGAGTGCGCGCGGGTGCTCAAGCCGGGCGGTCTGCTCGTCATCACCCAGCGCATCGGCTGGCAGGCGACGCTGCTCTTCGGCAAGACGATCGCGCGCGCTGCGCTGCGCCAACGGCTCGCCGCCCTCGGCCTGGAGCAGGTGCAGCGGCACGGCTGGACAACGGACTACGACCTGGTCTGGGCACGGAAAAGATTCGAGATTGGAGATTAGAGATCGAGCAAGTATCATTGGGCCGTTGCAATCTCCAACCTCCAACCTCTGTTTCTCATCTCATGTCGCAATTTGACTTGATCATCATCGGTTCCGGCCCGGCCGGGGCCAAAGCCGCCGAAGAGGCGGCGCGGCTGGGCAAGAGCATCGCCCTCATCGAGCGCTCGGCCCGGCTGGGCGGCAACGGCCTCAACACCGGCACCGTGCCCTCCAAAACTCTGCGCGAGACGGCCCTCTACCTGGCCGGGCTGCGCCAGCGCGGCCTGTACGGCATCAACCTCTCGGTACAGCCGGACCTGGCTCTGGGCGATTTCATGTATCGGCGGCAGGCCGTGCTGGAGGCCGAGTGGGGCGTCATCCGCCGCAATCTCGACCGTTACCATATCCAGATCATCCACGGCGAAGCCGCACTGCAGGACCCGCACACCGTACGCGTGAAGTACCGCGACGGCCGCACGGCCGACCTGACCGGCTCGGCCATCCTGATCGCCAGCGGCTCGCGGCCCCATCACCCCCCGCAAATCCCGTTCACCGACCCGCGCATCTTCGACGCTACCTCGCTGCCCGATATGGAGCGCCTGCCGCGTTCGCTGGTCATCGTCGGCGGCGGCGTCATCGGCACAGAATACGCCTCCATCTTCAGCGCGCTGGGCGTGCAAGTCTCGCTCATCGAAATGCAGAACCGGCTCGTGCCGATGATAGACGGCGAGCTGGCCGAGCGCCTGAAGCGCAGCCTGGAGGAGAGCGGCGTGCGCGTGGTGCTCAACGAGCCGGTGGTGGGTGTGGAGACGGGAGGTGCGGCGCTGGCCTTTCAATTGCAAAACGGCGAAGCCATCCTCTGCGAGGCGGCGCTGGTGGCCGCCGGGCGGCTGGGTAACACGCAAAGCCTCAACCTGTCGGCCGCCGGCGTGGAGGTGGACGAGCTGGGCTTCATCAAAGTCAACGCGCACCTGCAGAGCAGTGCGCCCAGCGTGTACGCGGCGGGCGACGTGGCGACGCGCCACTCCTGGGCGCCCATCTCGATGGAGCAGGGCCGCGCCGCCGTGCGCCATGCCTTCGGCGTGCCGCTGGCCCGCCCAACGCTCATCCCGCTGGCCGTGTACGCCATCCCCGAAATCAGCCTGGTCGGCCTGACGGAGGAGCAGTGCAGGACACAGGGCAAACCGTACCTCGTCGGGCGCGCCTACGCCGACCAGAACCCGCGCGGGCAGATCATCGGCGAGTCCACCGGGCTGCTCAAGCTCATCTTCTCGCCGCATGACAAATCCCTGCTTGGCATTCACATCCTCGGCGAATCCGCCTGCGAGTTGATCCACCTCGGCGTCCACGTGATGATGACCGGCGGCACGCTGGAAACCTTCACCCAGATCGTGTACAACTACCCCTCGCTCTCCGACCTGTATGCCGAGGCGGCCTACAACGGCCTGATCCAGTGGGAACGCTGGAAGCAGAGGCAGGAAGGGTAATCTCCGCTCCCGAGTCCCACCTGGCAACGAGTGGCGATTGGGAAGCAGAGATTGGCAAACCGATGCACTTCCTCCGCTACCGCAAGGGCGAGGCCGTAAGCTATGGCCTGCTCGAGGGCGAGACGGTGACGCCGCTGCAGGGTGACCCGTTCGGGCCGTACACGCGCAGCGCGCCCGCCCTGCCGCTGGCCGAGGTAACGCTGCTCGCGCCGTGCACGCCGGGCAAGATCATCGGTGTGATAAACAATTTCCTCGACCGCGCGCGTGAGGCGGGTGAAGGGCCACCTCCCCTGCCGCACCTCTTCCTCAAGCCTCCCTCCGCCGTCATCCGGCCCGATGCCGCCATCGTCCTGCCGCCGCAATCTCAGCAGGTGGAGTACGGCGCAGAGTTGGCCGTCGTAATGGGCCGCGTGGCGCGGCTGATCACGCCGGAGGAAGCGCCATCGCACATCCTCGGCTACACCTGCGCCAACGATGTGACCGCCCGCGACCTGGCGGAGGCCGACGGCTCGGTGACGCGCGGCAAAAGCTTCGACACCTTCTGCCCGCTCGGCCCGGTCATCAGCACCACCCTCGACCCGGCCGATGTGCTCATCACCTGCCGCGTCAACGGCGCGGTGCGACAACTGACCTCCACCCACGATATGCTCTTCAGCGTGCCGCAGTTGGTGGCCTTCGTCTCGTCGGTGATGACCCTGTTGCCCGGCGACGTGATCCTCACCGGCACGCCCGGCGGCGCCGGCCTGCTGACTGCCGGCGACGTGGTGGAGGTGGAGATCGAGGGGATCGGCGTGCTCAGGAATCCGGTCAAAGGAACAGGAGGTTAACATGCCAACGTTCGACTTCACCTCTGTTGTGATCGTGGTGGCGTAGGTCGGCGCTATCGCTTTCGTGATCTGGGCGGTGCTTGGCTTCGTCCGAAACTCGCGGGAGTCGGCTCGCAACTCCAGCCTGCCCGCTGCCGCCCAACCAGAATTGGCACGGCGGGTGGCCGAGAGCGTGGCGCTTCAAAAAGAAGCTAACGCCCTGCTCAAGGCGCTGCTCGACCGCCAATCAAAAATCTAAAATCAGAAATCCAAAATCAGGAGCACTCATGGGCCTCAAACCAGACAAATGGATCAAGCGCATGGTGCGCGAGCACCGGATGATTGAGCCGTTCGAGGAAAGCCAGGTGCGCAACGGCGTCATCTCCTACGGCGTCTCGTCCTACGGCTACGACATCCGCGTGGCGGACGAGTTCAAGATCTTCACCAACGTCTTCGCCGCCACGGTGGACCCCAAGCACTTCGACCCGAAGAGCATGGTGGATTTCAAGGGCGAAGTGTGCGTCATCCCGCCCAACTCCTTTGTGCTGGCCAAGACCATCGAGTACTTCCGCATCCCGCGCAACGTGCTAACTGTTTGTTTGGGAAAGTCCACGTACGCGCGCTGCGGCCTGATCGTCAACGTCACCCCCTTCGAGCCGGAATGGGAGGGCTTCGTCACGCTGGAAATCTCCAACACCACGCCGCTGCCGGCCAAGATCTACGCCAACGAGGGCATCGCCCAGGTGCTGTTCTTCGAGGCCGATGAACCGTGCGAGATTTCGTACGCGGATAAGAAGGGCAAGTATCAGAATCAGCAGAGCATCGAGCTGCCGAAGTTGTAGCCGTGGCCTGTCCGAGCACCTTCGCCGGCCCGCCCAGCGCCGAGCACCAACGGGGCCAGCACGCGCCTCCATCCCGCTCTGGCGAACAGCTCTCTGCCCGACTTCTTCACCCCGCACTTTTCGCCAGCTGGCGCTCGTATCGCTTATCGAGCAAACCGGGAAGCGGGATCGGTGGGCGAGTTGTTCGTTGCTTTCGATGAGGCGCTGGCTACGCTCGCCAGCCGGTGATATCTGCCGCTGATCGTACGCTGACTTGTCGTCAGGCGTTGGGCGGGCCGCCGGCAGGGTTGAACCTACCCTCTCCCGCCCCCTCGATAGATGACGGCGGCGGCGTAGCCGACGACGGAGGTGTGGTCGCCGGTCACGTCGCCGGAAGAGGCGCGATGCAGCACCCGGACGCGGTCGGCGCCGAGGTCTCGGGCTGCCCACAGGACGGCGGCGATGGCCCCGCGCCCGCAGGCGAAACCGACGCCCTCTTCTTCGGCGGCCACCACGCCGGCCGGGTCGAAGGCCTCCAGGCGAGCCAGCATTTCGGCGTCGAGGCGGCGGGCGATGGCCTCCGGGTAGAAGTGGGAGAGGTCCGAGCTGCCGACCAGGAGGCTGTCCGTTCCGGCCAGGGCCTGGGCGAGCGCATGACCCACCGCCTCCGCGACCTCGACCGACTGCTCCGCGAGCATCACCGGCAGCAGGGAAAATGCCGAGCGCAGCGCGCGCTGCAAGAAGGGCAGCTCGATCTCGAGCGAGTGCTCTTCGTCGCAGCGGACTCGACTGAGATCGAGGCCGGCAGCGCCAAGCGCCTCCTGAAAGCGCTCAAGCAACGCCTGGTGCACGGGAACGGGGCCTAGCGGGGTGCCATAGGCAGCGTGGCCGGTGGTCAGGACGCGGCCAGGGCCGGGGTGATGGAAGGGTGAGACGACGGCCACTACGTCAGGCGTCAGGCCCTGCAGCAGCCGGAAGGCGTGCGCCGCAACAAGCCCGGAGTAGGTGTGACCGGCGTGGGGCACGATCACGCCGAGGATAGCGCCCGTCCTCCGCTCTCCTTCGGGGAACAGGGAGGCAGGCTGCGCCTGACGGAGCAGGCGATCCACAGACTGGGAGAGAGCCTCGGCAGAGCCGGGATACCAGGTGTCTGCAATTGGCGAGGGTCGAATATCACGCATCAAGCGCCGCTCACCCATTGGATCACCGAGTCGCTGACAGCACCGAACGTACCGAAGGCGATCATTTGCTCATGCTCTGAACGCTGTGAGCAAACGTTCATAACGCGGATTTCATTCCGCAACCTAAAGGCGACATGAAAATCGCCCCCGGTCCACAGTCGCGGCTGGCGTAGTTTTTGCGGCTATATTATAGGCCTTCCGGCCCAGCGTCCACAGCGTATTGGTGGGGAGGGAGATCAGGGATTTAGCACGCTGCGAGCCTCGTCCCTGACGCCGTGCATGACGCCTGCGCAGTGCCCATGCTCAACTTCACGGCTACATCTGCACTCTCCCCACTACCACCTTTGTCAAGCGCGGCGTACAGCGCCTGCGGCTCACCAAAGATCGGCGGCACGTAAACGGCCCGGACGGGGTTGGCCCTGCACTTCCAAAAAGAAGGCCGCCCTCTGGACGTGACGGTCGGTCTAGACGGCGGCCTGTACGTGGCTGATTACGAGATGAGTTTGATTTACCGCATCGTCTACGGCGCGCCCTAATCTCCCATCTCCAATCTCTGCTCTCAGCTCATGTGCGAGCAGGGCTAGAGATTGGAGATTCGGAGATCAGCCGCTACGCGCTCACTCATTCCACCACACCCAATGCCAAGAGGCCACTGGGAACGGGCGGAACACCGGTTGCGGAAACAGGGGTGAGGGCAACTTGTCGTTGGCCGGGTTGACGCCGTTCGTTCCGACGGCATAGATGTAAGCCGGCCTGCCCGCGTTCAGGTTGAACGCCGTCTGCACCCAGGCCTCGCGGATGGTGCGCTGCGCCCACGGCAGTGGAAAAGTTCCCCCAAAAGTCGGCATCCGCATGTTATCCACCAGCGGGCCGCCGAAGGCGATATCCCCCATGTTGCTGTTGAAACCCAGCAACATATGCGCGCCCTGGAAGGCGTTGAACCATCGGCGGATCGGCTCGGCGGGCGGCGCGAAGCCCTGGACACGCAGCGTCTGACAGGACGCGAAACCGACCCAGCGCAGATTCTGGAAGCGCGCGTTCGCGCCGTCGAACCAGGTGCTGTCAACGTTGGAGGGCAGCAGCAGGCCGCCCGGGCCGCCATGCCCGGCGTAGTAAACGAAGTCCACGCGGTCTACGCCGTAAGTGCAGTCGTTGCCGCCCAAACTGCAATCTCGCCAGTCGCGCTCCCAGGCCGAGGCATTAGCCCAGTGGAAGCGCCGCGTCCAGCCGGCGCTCAGCATCCCGCTGCGGAAGCCGCTCACATCCGGCACCACACCCGCCAGGTCGGAGCCGCCCGGGCCATACGGCGGATAGTCCGAGGCCTGCTCGATGCCGAAACCGTAACTGATAATGTCCTGCGGGCTGACCGCAGCCGGGGCCGGGTTCGCAGTTGAGCCAAGCGCCGCGCTCAACACGCTGCTCAGGCTGGCGCTGCGCTGGATGAGCGGCAGGTAGACGGACGGTGCAACTGCGGGATTGAGCGACACGCTGGCGTTGCGCACTGCGCCGTCGCCATCGACCACCTGCAACTGCACAGTGACCGAGGCCGGCAGGCCGCCGTGCGACACGGCAGGCAACTGGCTGGTGGCCAGCGTAATGGGCTGTGCGGCATTCAGCGCCACGCCGTTGCCGAGCGGCGTCCCATCATCCAATTGCCAAGTGTAAGTGAAGGGAGCAGTGCCGCCGCTCAGCGCGGCGCTGAAGTTCACCGTCGCGCCGGGCGTGAACGTGCTGCCGTTGAGCGGCGTGGTAATGGTGATGAGCGGGCCAAAACCCAGCGGGCCGGATTGCACCGCCGGCAGCACGATGTCGCGCAGGACGAACGTCTGGCCGCCGGTCGTCACCTGAATTCCCTCAAAGGCGAAGTTCGGCTCCAGCGCCGTCTGCGGCGTGCCCGCATCGCTGACGAAGTAATAGAGCGAGGGCGTGGTGATCGTGAAGGTCGCGCCGGGGTAGGCAGAGCGCACGGCATCTTCCACCTGCTTTGCCACATCCGCTGCGCTCAACGTCGGCGCGTTGCGAAGGAAGTTGAACTGCCGGCTGTAGAACGGCAGCGCGGCGGCGGCCAGGCCGGGCGTCCCGGTATCCAGCGTGAAGCCGCCACCGCCGACGGTCGTCGTGCGGAAGAACAGCGAGACGTGGCCACCCGGCCCGCCCAGCGGGACGCTTGGCACTTGTGAGAACGCGCCAGTGTTCAGCAACATCGGCGCCCGCACGATCAACCCAATCTGTTGCTGAGTGAAGTTATTGGTGGTCGCATCCAGGGTCGCCGCCCACGCTTCCGAGGTAGCATACGGGTTATTAAGAAAGCTTTGGGGGGTGCACTGTTGGGCAATTCCGGGCACGTTGACGTTCTGCGGGGCCAACCCCTGATTGTTGAGCAGGAATAGGCAGGCGCTGACTTGAGCCTGAGTCTTGTCAAACGACGCATTGGCCCGCACCGTCTCCGTGAACGCCTCACTCGCGTTGTAGAGGTAGAAGCCGCCGGTCGCGGTGTACCGTTCCAGCACGGTGTTGGTCGCCGTGTTGGGCACGATGAAGCGCACTAGATCGCCGTACTTGTCTTGTGTGATCCCTTGCCCGCTGACGCTGCTGAAGAGGTTCGCCAGTTCGGCCGTCTGGCCGCTGCTGACCTGCGGCGTGGAGAAGCGGAAGACCGGCAGAGGCTCGCCAGCCTGAAGGCTGATGCCGTTGGCCGTTACAAAAACCTCCGGCGCTTGCGCCGGCTGGTCAACGGTCGACTGCGCGTACGTGGTGGAACCGGTCAGGCTCAAGCCGATGCTCAGCGCCAGCCCGAGCGAGACCCATGAGGATTTGCTAGCCATGAAGTCACTCCTTTCCACAGAGCGGGGTTTGCGCTGGCAAGTGACCGGCGCATGATCAGGTGTCTCGGCTGCATTAACGGCGGAGGCCTGAGATTTCACGCAATTCGGGACTTTACTTCGTTTGCTCAGCCCTCGGAGGGGAGCGAGGGTTCGCGTTGCAGCACATCGGGCTGACGCTGGAACAGGTTGGGCCAAGAATTGGGGCCTGGCTCTCGCCAAACAGTCTAGGCCGATGCTGGGGAGAGTGTCAACCGGGAGATTCTGCGGAGGCGCAACAATTGCGACTCGCGGATAGAGTTGAGACCAGAGATTGGAGATTAGAGACTGAGCACGCTCACCTGCACGCCCTGCTGATCCACGGGCAGGACGAAGGTGCGACACGGCAGGCCGTGAGCCTCGAAGGCGGCCTGCATCGCGGCGGCGATGGCCCCATGCTTATCGGGGGCGAAGGCGACGAGCGACGGCCCCGCGCCACTGAGCGCCACGGCGACCGCGCCCGCCTTGCGCGCCTCCGCCGCCACGGTGTCAAAGCCGGGGATCAGGCGCTTACGGTAGGGCTGGTGCAGCCGATCATTCATTGCCCAGCGCAAGAGTTCAAAGTCGCGGGCGGTCAGCGCCTGCACGGTGAACAGCGCCCGCCCGATGTTGAAGACAGCATCTTTCAGAGGCACTTGCTGGGGCAGAGCAGCGCGTGCCTCAGCGGTAAGGAGTTTGAACTCGGGCAAAGCAATCACCACTTTGAGTGGCGGCACAGGCAAGGATTTGACCAGCAGCTCCTCGCCCGAGGCGCTTACCAGCGTCAGCCCGCCGAAGATGGCGGCGGCCACATTATCCGGGTGGCCTTCGATGTCGTGCGCCAGCCGCAGCAACTCTTCGCGCGTCAGCCGGCCATCCACCAGCGCGTTGGCCGCTGCCAGCCCTCCAACAATGGCGGCGGACGATGAGCCGAGGCCGCTGCCCACCGGAATGCCGTTGACAGCGTGCAGGCGCAGGCCCTCCGGCTGGCGGCCCACTTTGTCGAAGACGGCCCGCGCTGCGCGGTAGGTCAGGTTGGTGGTGTCCGTCGCCACGCGCGCCTCGCCCTCCCCTTCCACGTCAATTTCCAGGCCCTGCTTCGTCTCGTAGATTTCGACCGTGTTGCGCAGGCCAAGCGCCAGCGCCAAGCAATCGAACCCGGGGCCGAGGTTGGCCGTGGAGGCGGGGACGGTGACAGAGACTTTTTTCATTGGGATAGCGATCAGCTATCATCGGTCAGCTCTCAGCTTTTGAATGAAAGCTGATAACATCTTTTTGGCTTCGACCACTTGGGTATCGAGGGACTGATGATCTGCATCACCGAGGTAGCCAAGATCGTGCCCGAGCAAGATGTGATACTCCAACTCGCTGGCTGAGCTAATGGCGTTTTGCATAAATCGAGCGAAGTTCGCATCAGTGGCCCGTGCACACCCTTCTGCGATATTGGCTGGAATGGAGGCGCTGGCCCGCCATGTTTGGCTCGTCAAGCCGTACAATTCATCTCTCGGATAATTGGCTGTGGCTTTGTACACGGCCAGGGTGAGTTGGTGTGCCTTGTGCCACGCCTTCAACTCTCGAAAGTTTCGCATTCGATCTTCCCTGTGTCTACAGGTGAAGGCTGATCGCTGACGGCTGAACGCTAACTGCTAATGGCCCAAAACCGGATGGGGCACGTAAGGCTCCTCTAGCAGTTTGAGTTCATCCGGCGAGAGCTTGAGCTCCAGCGCGGCCACGGCTTCTTCGAGTTGATACATCTTGCTGGCGCCGCTGATGGGCGCCACGACGCCGGGCTGATGCAACAGCCAGGCCAGCGCCATTTGCGCCGACGAGACGCCGCGCTGTTGGGCCAGTTCACGACAGCGCTCGGCCACCGCGAAGTCCGAGTCGGAGTAATACATCTGATGCGCGAAGGCGTCGGATTTGGCCCGCGCCGTCTCGCCGCCCTTGTCGCGCGTGCGGTCGCCGGCCAGGAAGCCGCGCGCCAGCGGGCTCCACGGGATGAGGCCAAGGCCCTCGGCGCGGCATAACGGGATCATCTCGCGCTCCTCTTCACGATAGATCAAATTGTAGTGATTTTGCATGGAGACGAAGCGCGTCCAGCCATGCTTCTCTGCGACGCACAGCATCCTGGCAAACTGCCAGGCGTACATGCTGCTGGCGCCGAGGTAGCGCGCCTTGCCCGCCTTCACCACATCGTGCAGCGCTTCCAGCGTTTCCGCGATGGGCGTGTGCGGGTCGAAGCGGTGAATCTGGTACAGGTCCACGTAGTCCGTGCCCAGGCGGCGCAGCGAGTCGTCAATAGCGGCGAGGATGTGCTTGCGCGACAGGCCGCCCTGGTTGGGCTTCTGGCCCATCGGAAAGAAGACCTTGGTGGCGATGATCACCTCATCGCGTTTGGCGAAGTCGCGCAGGGCGCGGCCCGTGATCTCCTCGCTGACCCCGTCGGAGTACACGTTAGCGGTATCGAAGAAGTTGATGCCCAGCTCGAGCGCTCGGCGGATGATGGGGCGGCCCGTCTCTTCGTCGAGCACCCAGTCGCGCCACTGCTTCGAGCCGTAGGTCATCATGCCCAGACAAATGCGCGAGACTTTCAGGCCGGTTTGGCCGAGGGCAAGGTATTGCATATTGGTTTTCCCGAATGTGAACGATGCCTTGGAGTTTATTCCTTCACAGTTGGCGTAGTTCGTGCAGAGGCATACGACCAAGTCACCAAGTACGCGAAGACTTTGCGAGGTGGCTTGGCGGGCTTCAGGTCTTCGCGATCAATTTTCGATCAGGTCTTCCAGCGCGTCCCTCGTCGCGGGGATGACCTGCGGCGCGGTGAAGCGCGCGGTGATGCTATCGGGGTCTTTCAGGCCGTGGCCGGTGATGACGCACACCACGGTTTTGCCGCGCGCGTCCAGCCGCCCGGCTTTCACTTCCTTGAACAACCCCGCCGCGCCCGCCGCCGAGGCCGGCTCGCCCCACACGCCCTCGCCGGCCAGGCACTGTTGCATCGTGAGTATCTCGCTGTCGCTCACGGCGACGATGCGTCCGTCGGACTCCCGCGCCGCCTGAATCGCCTGCTCGCCGCGCGCCGGCCGCCCGATGCGGATCGCGGTCGCCACCGTCTCCGGGTTCCCCACCGCGTGGCCGAGCACGAGCGGGGCCGCGCCCTCCGCCTGCACGCCGAGCAGTTGCGGCAGCGCATTCACTTTGCCGGCTAGGTGATACTCCACAAAACCCTTCCAGTAGGCGGTGATGTTGCCGGCATTGCCGACCGGCAGGCACAGCCAGTCGGGCGCGCGGCCCAACGCCTCCACGATCTCGAACGCCGCCGTCTTCTGGCCCTCGAGGCGATGCGGGTTGATCGAGTTCACCAACGCCAGGGGCCGACGCTGCGAGACGTCGCGCACCAGCACCAGCGCCTCGTCGAACGAGCCTTGCACTTGAATGACCGTCGCGCCGTAGGCCATCGCGCCTGCAAGTTTGCCCGCTGCGACTTTTCCTTCGGGGATGAGGACGTAGCAGGCGAGGCCGGCCCGCGCCGCGTAGGCCGCCGCCGAGGCCGCCGTGTTGCCAGTGGAAGCGCAGAGGCAGGCCGTCGCGCCTTCGGCCACCGCCGCCGTCATCGCGACCGTCATCCCGCGATCCTTGAATGAGCCGGTGGGGTTGAGGCCCTCGAACTTCAGCCAGACCTCGCAGCCCAATTCCGCGCCCAGGCGTGGGGCAGGGATGAGGGGCGTGTTGCCCTCCAGCAAGGTAATCGGCGCAGCGGCGTTGGGCAGCTGCAACAGATGATCACGATATCGGTTGATGAGTCCGGCGTAGGGCATGAGTGGCGCGATTATACAAGGAAGCAGAGGGCGGCGGTCGAATGGCACTCCGGGCTAGGCGGGTTGAGCACCGGCTGGCGGCGTTGGCCGGGTCCAGCACCACATTCCGCCTTGGCTGAATCCCCCTCCGAAAGCAAGCTGTAGTAAAGCTGCAGCCGGGCCTCCGGCAGCGCGGCCCGACCAAAACAATGATCCTGAAAGGCTGCCGTTACGCCGTGAGCAGGATGAAAATGCGCTGCACGGCCAGCAGCGCCAGCGCAGCCGCGAAGGCGCGGCTGAGGGTGAGCGACTTCACGCGCTTGGCCATGAAGCGCGCGCCCAGCCAGGCACCGATTACGGCGCTGATCGAAGTCAGAGCCAGCATGAGCCAGTCAAACTGGGCGTCTGCCAAGTGCGTGGCGAAGCCGAGAACGATGGCAGCGTGACGATGATGGCGTTGGTGGCCGCCGCCAGCCGCGCGGTGTAGCCCAGCAGCACCAGGGTGGGCATGAGCAAAAAACCTGGACCAACGCCCAGGAATCCTGCGAACACGCCGATGGCGGCGCTCAGCAAGCCACCCTTTAGGCGGGCCCCATCAGTGATCACCGGCGCCCGGCTGTCGTCCATCTTAGGCGGGAAGGCCATGCGGTAAGCCAAGAAGAAGAGCACGCCCACATAGATCCACCAGGCGATGTTGGTGGGCACAAACTGCAGCAGCCACACGCCGGCCGGCGCGGCGAGCGTCGTGATGATCCGCAGCGGGACGGCGGTGCGCCAATCCACCATCCTGGCCCGCGCGAAAGTGACCGCGCCGGCGATGGCCGTCAGGCCGTTCAGCATGAGCGACCAGGGCATGATGACGTGCTTGAGCTCGTACCCGAACAGGCCCAGCACCGGCGTGGCGATGAAGGCCACGCCCAGGCCCAACATGCCGGCCAGGAACGACAGCGCAAAGAGCAAAGCCGTTAGGATCGCATATAGCATCGGTCACGCCTCCTTGGCTGCCATTACGGCAGAAACGGGTTGAACAGGTAGCCGGTCAATACAATCGCCGACGCCACCACACCCAGGAAGACGGCGATGAGGCGGGGCTTGAGCACCCGGCCGGCGAGGGCCTCGGCGCCGGCGGGCGGAGGGCCAGGCGCACAGGCGGCTTCGAGCGCGCTCGTAAGCCAGGTGGTGACCTCGGCCACGGACGGGATACGTCCAGCGCAGACCACCTTCTCGTTGATCACCAATCCCGGCGTGCCCAGGATGCGGTAGGCCATGATGTCCGGATACTCCGTGACCTTTTCGATGACAGAGAGTCCAGGCGCCAGCGCCGCGCGCGCGAAGGCGGCCATGATGTCCGGATACTCCGTGACCTTTTCGATGTCGGCCTCCAGTCCCAGGCTGGCGACGGCCTGCCGGGCAGCGGCTTCGACTTTTTTGCAGTTGGCGCAGCCAGGGCCGAGCACTTTGATCTTCAACATGGAACCGTCTCCTTTTCGATAATGATCTTGGGTTCGATGATGATCTCGGATTTGACCGAGTTGGCGACTAGTACAGCTCGGCTGAAATGAGTCGAGCGTTAGACGGTGAGGGCTTTGCCTTGATAAGTCCATTTGAACGGCTTCGCCATCGTCTGGTTGAAGTAGTCAATGAAGGCCAAGACTTTGGCCTTCAGGTCGGCGACCGAAGTGAAGTCGCCTCGCTTGAGCAGTTTGCGAACGAGAATGCTGAACCGGATTTCGATCTGCTTCATCCAGGACGCATGTTTGGGCGTGTAGTGAAAGATGATCCAATGAGAAGGGTCAGCCAAAAAGGCGGCCCGCGTTTCCATCGACTGGAGAATGCCGCTTTTGCCTGTGACTCCCAACTCGATGGTCAAATCGGATTCGGCGGCCACATACCGCACCAGGGATTCGGATTGATGGGTGTTGAGGTTATCGACGACAAAGTGCCATTTGCTGACCGTCGGCGAACTCTCGACCGTGCGTCGGATGTGCTGGAGGAAGTCTTCTTCGGCTCATGTACAGCACAAGTGCTGGGCAACCATAACCGAGATGAAAGCTGGGGTGACGCGCTTGAGATTGATACCGAACTCGCAGATGGCGATGTAGCGGCCCAAGTAACGCTTATGGACGCCG
>JBBIQY010000077.1:0-19748 GCA_037442085.1 Anaerolineae bacterium | reverse complement strand
GAAGTGCTGAGCTGGACGGAAGTAGACCGGTTGATTGACGCTCTGTTGCCCCAGTTCCGCGGCGCCTTTGATGCCATGATCATGATCACGCGCGGCGGGCTGGTGCCCGGCGGCATGCTCTGCGAGGCGCTGGACATCAAGATCGTGCTGACGGCTTCGGTAGATTTCCCCAGCGAGCTGCAGGCCGGGCAGGCGGCCAAGCTCATGGTCTGGCCCAACTTCCTGCAATTCCCCGAGGACCGGCTGCTGGCCGACCGACGCGTGCTGATCGTGGATGACGTATGGGGCAGCGGGCGCACCATCACCGCCGTCAAAAATCGGGTGGAGGCCGCCGGCGGCACGCCTGAATTATGCGTGCTCCATTACAACCCCAAACGCTCACTCTTTACCAAGAGCCTGCCCACCTATTACGCCGCCTTCACCGACGCCTACATCGTCTATCCCTGGGAGATTGATCGCGGCGGGCCGGAGGGCGTGCTGGCCAACGGGCCGCAGAC
Source organism: Anaerolineae bacterium (assembly GCA_037442085.1). Taxonomy (GTDB): domain Bacteria; phylum Chloroflexota; class Anaerolineae; order Anaerolineales; family UBA6663; genus JANWXR01. The sequence continues at coordinate 19,251 of JBBIQY010000077.1, read as the reverse complement.
CAACGTCGGCTGACCCGCTCCCCCGACCCTCTCCCGGCCTGGGAGTGCTGGGGTCAGGTTGGGGCGCCAGGCGCGGGACATAGGCCTCTCCCAGTTTGAATGATACAATCACCCTAACCCAGGCGGAACTACCGCCCAGCTCACAATTGAGGAGGCACAGATGAACCGCTCCTGGCTGCGGACGGCAATTGTTGTACTGACTCTGGCAACAGCCGCCATCCACTTCTACTTAGTGCCGGACGCCGGCCTGATGTTCGTGCTCAACGGCCTGGGGTATTTGGCCCTGCTGGCAGCGCTGCTCCGGCGGCCCGCTTTCCTCCGCTCTTGGCTCACCGGGCGCGAACGCTGGGTGCATTACGTCTTCATCGCCTATACCGCCGTCACGATCCTGCTCTGGGTGGCCATCGGCGACAAACGGTTCGATACTGCCCTGGGCCAGATCGGCTGGACGGACAAAGTGATCGAAGCGCTGCTGGTTGTGGCCCTGGCGCTGGATCTGCGGCAGGAGAAAGCCTAACCAAACGTTTATGATGGAACTGCAGATCGAGCGCATGGCCATCGCCCGCATCCCCACCGATGCGGGTGAATTTCAATTAGCGCTCTATCACAACAACAAGGACGACAAGGAACACCTTGCCCTGGGCATGGGCGATGTGGCGGGCCAGCACGACCTGCTGGTGCGTGTCCATTCGGAATGTTTCACCGGCGACGTGCTTGGCTCGCAGCGCTGCGACTGCGGCCAACAACTGCACGCCGCCCTCAGCCTGATCGCCGCCGCCGGCCACGGGCTGCTCATCTACCTACGCCAGGAAGGCCGCGGCATCGGCCTGCTCAACAAGTTGCGCGCTTACAACCTCCAGGATCAGGGCTACGATACGGTGGATGCCAACCTGCTGCTCGGCCACCAGGCCGACGAACGCGATTACACGGTAGCCGCCCTCATCCTGCGCGACTGGAACGTGCGCTCCGTTCGCCTGCTCACTAACAATCCGAGCAAGATCGAAAGCCTACGCACGCTGGGCGTCAACGTCATCGACCGGGTGCCGCTCCAACCCAGCCTCACGCCGGACAACGCCTTCTACCTCCGCACCAAGGCCGAGCGCATGCGCCATCTGCTGACTTTCTCCGTCAACGGGCCCAGCGCTTGAGTCGTCCTCTCGTCACCGTCACCTACGCCCAGAGCCTGGACGGCAGCCTGGCCGCTGCGCCGGGTCGGCCGCTGGCGCTTAGCGGCCCTCAGGCTCTGGCCTTCACCCATCAATTGCGCGCCGCCCACGCTGCCATCCTCGTCGGCGTCAACACCGTCCTGGCCGACGACCCACAACTGACCGTGCGCATCAGCGGAGCGACGGCCACCGGCCCCCATCCGCAGCCGCTCGTGCTCGATAGCCGCCTGCGCTGTCCGCCGGAGGCGCGCCTGCTGCGTCATCCCAGCCATCGCCTGTGGCTGGCCACGACAGACGCCGCGCCCGCCGAACGCCAGGCCATGCTGGAGGCCGCCGGCGCGCGCGTCATCCGTCTGCCCGCCGATGAGCGCGGGCGCGTCGCCCTGCCCGCCCTGCTCGACTGGGTCGGCGCGCACGGCCTCAGCTCACTCATGGTCGAGGGCGGGGCGCAGACCATCACCGCCTTTCTCAGCCAGCGTCTCGCCGACCGGCTGATCGTCACGATCGCGCCCAGATTGATCGGCGGCCTCCAGGCGATCGCCGCGCCGCTCGACCTGCCGCTCCACAACGTTCATTGTCGGAGGCTGGGGGAGGATTTGGTGGTGGAAGCCGAGCTTGACCGCGCGTCACTGACCGCAGACGGCGGACGGCAAACCGCCGGAGAAACTTCTGCGGTCGGCGGTCTGTCGTCTGCCGCCTGACTCATGCACCGAGACTGCCTCTACTTCACTGCCCCCGGCCAGGTGGAGGTGCGCTCTGAACCGCTGAACCCACCCGGACCCGGCGAAGCGCTGGTGCAGAGCGTCTGCTCGGCCATCAGCGCCGGCACGGAGATGCTGGTATACCGGGGCCAGTTCCCACGCCGCCTGGCCGTGGACGCGACGATCCGCGCGCTCTCCGGCGGCTTTGCTTATCCCTTGCGCTATGGCTACGCCGTCGTCGGGCGCGTGACCGGGCTTGGGCCGGAGGTGGAAGCGAGTTGGGCAGGCCGGCTGGTCTTTGCCTTTCAGCCGCACGCCACGCACTTCGTCGCGCCGGTCGTCGAGTTGCAGCCGTTGCCCGAGGGCCTGTCTCCTGCAGACGCCGTGTTCCTGCCGAACATGGAGACCGCCGTCAACTTCCTGCTCGATGGCGCGCCGCTCATCGGCGAGCGCGTGGCCGTGTTCGGCCAGGGCGTGGTCGGCCTGCTGACGACGGCGCTGCTGGCGCGTTTGCCGCTCGCGGCGCTCACCACCTTCGATCGCTTTGCGCTGCGCCGCGACTGGTCGTGCAAGCTGGGCGCAACCGCCAGCGCCGACCCGACCCATCTGGCCGAGGCCGACGGCCTGGACGCCGACCTGTGCTATGAATTGACCGGCTCGCCCGCCGCGCTCGACCTGGCGATTGCGGCCACAGGCTTCGCCGGGCGCATCGTCGTCGGCTCATGGTACGGCGAGAAGCGCCATCCGGTGGACCTCGGCGGGCGCTTTCACCGCCAGCGCCTGCGCCTCATCAGCTCGCAGGTGAGCACGCTCACCCCCGAACTACATGCGCGCTGGACGAAGGCGCGCCGACTGGCCGTCGCCTGGCAAATGCTCGCCGAAATCCAGCCCGCCGCACTAACGACCCACGGCTTCCCATTTTCCGATGCGGCGCAGGCCTACGTGCTGCTCGACCAACATCCCGACCAAACGCTCCAGGTCGTCTTTCGATACTAAAGTGGCCAGTCTCCAATCGCCGGTCGCCACGTACTACGACCAGAACACGACGCTCTTCCTGCGCTGGTTCGGCAGTGGCTTTGACACAGCCGCCATCCACCGCCAGGTCTGGGGGCCGGGCGTGCGCTCGGGGCGCGAAGCCTTCGAGTACCTCAACGCGCTGGTTGTCGAACTGACCTGTCTGCGAGCGCAGCCCCGTCCGGCCAACGTCCTCGACCTGGGCTGTGGCCTGGGCGGCACAGCCACCTGGATCGCGCAACGGTACGCCGTGACGGTGACCGGCCTGACCGTCAGCTCCTACCAGGCACTGTTCGCCAACGAGCGCGCGGCCGAGCGAAGACTGGCGCAGCGGTGCCGTTTTATCTGGAGCGACTTTCTGAGCCTGCCGGACCTTGGCCGATTCGACGCGGCCTGGGCCATCGAGTCCTTCGCGCACGCCCTGGCCGCAGAGCAGTTTTTTCACGAAGCGGCGCGCGCACTGCGGCCGGGCGCACGCCTGGTGATCTGCGATGATTTTCTGGCGTCGGCCCGCCCCCCCGGAGCGGAAGCCGCGCACTGGTTGGCGCAGTTTCGGGAAGGCTGGCGGCTGAGTAGCCTGGTCACGGTTGCGGAAGCGAACCGGCTGGCAGCGCGCCACGGTTTCCGTTCAGTGCAAGACAACGACCTGACACCCTACCTCCGCCCGGCCCCGGCCTGGCTCCTCCGTCTCGCCGAATACGCTCTCCGGCTGCCGACGCACACCGAGTACGTGCGCAGCCTGCGCGGCAGCCTTGCCCTGCAAAAGTGCCTGCGCGGCGGCTGGACTCAGTATCATGCCCTCACGTGGGAAAGGGTCGCCGGCTGAACACACCGTCATTCAAAACCAAAATCTCAAAGCTCAACTCCCTATGACTCCCTCATCCTCTCATTACGTTGTCGCCGTCAAGCGTGATTTCGTCGCCCAGCACTTCCTCATCGGCGGGGATTGGGGCGCGGAGAACGTCAAGCATTCGCACCACTACATTGTCGAGGTGCAACTGGAGGGCGAGCGGCTCGACCGTCACGGCTACCTGGTGGATATCGTAGATATCGAGCAGAACCTGAACGCGCTGGTCGCCCGCTACCGCGACCAGACCCTCAACGACTTGCCGGAGTTCGCCGGCCTCAACCCAAGCCTCGAGCACTTCGCCCGTCTCCTGTGCCACGCGCTCACCGAACGCCTCCGCACCGAGACGCTGACCGCCGTGACCGTGAAGCTGTGGGAAAACGAGATCGCCTGGGCGGCCTACAGACAGAGATTGGAGAGTAGAGATCGCAGCGACGCCAGTCTCAAATCTTGAGAACCCATCTCTAAACCGAGGGTCTGACGAAGGCAATGCCTTCGCGGGTGCATTTCTATTATTTGGCAGGCTGCGCCCTGAGCGAAGCGCCGCTCGTTGAGCGGCGCGCAGTCGAAGGGCGGCCAAAAATCTGGAAGGCACCCGCCTTCGCCAGACCCGGATCAAACCGCCAAGTCGAAGTTTAGAGATAAGCCCTTATTCTCCAATCCCCGATCTTCCACCTTGCGCTTCGGCCTGATCCTCTACGGCTCACTGGACACCGTCTCCGGCGGTTACCTGTATGACCGCCAGCTCGTCGAACACCTGCGCCGCGCCGGGGACGAGGTGGACATCATCTCACTGCCGTGGCGCAACTACGTCACGCATCTCACGCAGAACTTCTCGGCCGAGCTGCGTCGCCGCCTGGCGGCGGCCCGCTACGATGCGCTGCTGCAGGATGAACTGAATCATCCCTCACTCGTTCTGATCAACCGTTGGCTGCGGCCCCGGGTCACCTATCCCTTCGTCGCCATCGTCCACCACCTGCGGTGCAGCGAGCGCCGGCCCGCCTGGCAAAACGCGCTCTACCGCGGCGTCGAGCGCGCCTACCTGCGCAGCGTGGATGGCTTTGTGTTCAACAGTGAGACGACGCGGCAGGCGGTGAGCGCCCTCCTCATCCCCCGGCCCCCTCTTCAGTGGGGTGAGGGTGGGATGAGGGGCATCGTCGCCCAGCCTGCCGCCGATCACCTCGCACCGTCTCTCACGCCGGCGCAAATCGAAGCGCGCGCGACGGCGCCCGGCCCGCTCCGGCTTCTGTTCATCGGCAACGTCATCCCGCGCAAGGGCCTGCACACGCTGCTCGCGGCCCTGGCACAGGTGGAGGGCGACTGGCGCCTGACGGTGGCCGGCAGGCTGGATGTTGACCCAAACTATGTGCGCCGCCTCCGCGCCTGGGTCGAGGCCCACTCCCAGTCCCGCGGCGCGCCCCTGAGTCATCGTGTGTCGTTTACGGGCCGGCTCGACGACGCCGAACTGCACGCGCAATTCGAGGCCCATCACCTTCTCGCCGTGCCGTCGTCGTACGAGGGCTTTGGGATCGTGTACCTCGAGGCGATGGCGTTCGGGCTGCCGGTGATCGCCACCACGGCAGGCGGGGCGCGCGAAATCGTCATGCCCGGCGTGGACGGCTGCCTTGTGCCGCCCGAAGATCCACCGGCGCTGGCCGCCGCGATTCAAACGCTGCTCGACGACCGCGAACGCCTGCGCGCCATGGGCTGCGCCGCGCGCGCGCGCTACGAGCGTCATCCCACCTGGGCGCAAAACATGACCCGGGTGCGCGAGTTTCTGCGAGGCGTAACGGTATAATCCCGAACATGATCATCGTCTACGCACTGCTCATGTTCATCGGCTTGTGGATGATCGGATCGGGCCTGCGAGGCCTGTTTGGCGCGCCTGATTTGCCCTCGTACTCGCCGCTCCATTTGCTGCTGGGCCGGCTGTCGCCCGACTCCGCCCACACGCTTGGCCCGGCCTTCGCCAAACTCACGGTGTTGTTTTGGTCGTTGTTAGGCGAAGTTGTATTTCTGCTGGCCGTATGGAGCCGGTGGCGTAGTCTTTGAACGAGCTGATTTTATTGAGGGCCCAGTAGGCCAATGGCCGCTTTCAGTGCGCTCCGCGTGATCAGCGCCCGAATGATTTGGAGTTCGAAATTTCCGCTGGAGGCTGCGTTATGGCGACTCTCGACTGGATCACCACCGAACTCAGCGCTTTGAAAGAGCAGGGCCTGTACAACACCATCCGCACCATCGAGTCGCCGCAGGGCGCCTGGCTGCAGGTGGATGGCCGGCGCGTCCTCAACTTTTGTTCCAACAACTACCTCGGCCTGGCCAATCACCCCCACTTACTGCAGGCGGCGCGCGCGGCCATGGAGCAGTACGGCCTCGGCCCGGCGGCGGTGCGCTCGATTGCGGGCACGATGAGCCTGCACACCGAGCTGGAGCGGCGCCTGGCCGCATTCAAAGGCGTCGAGGCGGCCCTCACCTTTCAGTCGGGCTTCAACGCCAACCTGGCCGTCATCCCGGCGCTGGTCGGCAAAGAGGATGTGATCTTCTCCGACCGGCTCAACCATGCTTCGATCATTGACGGCTGCCGCCTCTCCGGCGCGAAGATCGTCGCTTACGATCACAACTCGGTCGCGCACCTGCGCCAGATGATCGCCGCCGAAAAGCAGGCCGGCTTCCGCCGCGCCCTCATCATCACCGACGGCGTCTTCAGCATGGACGGCGACATCGCCCCGTTGCCGGATCTAAGCGCGCTGGCGGCGAGCGAGGCCATCCCGCTGATGGTGGATGACGCGCATGGCGAGGGCGTGCTGGGCAAAGGCGGGCGCGGCATCGTGGATCACTTCGACCTGCACGGCAAAGTGGCAATCGAGGTGGGCACGCTCTCGAAGGCGTTCGGCGTGGTCGGCGGCCTGGTGGCGGGCAAGCCGCTGATCATCGAGTGGCTGCGCCAGCGCGCGCGCCCGTTCCTGTTCTCCAGCGCGATGACGGTTCCCGATGTGGCCGCCTGCCTGGCCGCGCTCGACCTGCTCGAAGAGTCCACCGAGCTGGTGGACCGGCTGTGGGCCAACGCGCGCTACTTCAAGGCGGAGATGCGGCGCCTGGGCTTCGACCTCGGCGTCAGCGAGACCCCCATCACGCCGGTCATGCTTGGTGAAGCCCCGCTGGCGCAGACGTTCAGCCGCAGGTTGTTCGAGCACGGCGTCTTCGCCATGGCCATCGGCTTCCCGACCGTGCCGCGCGGCAAGGCCCGCATCCGTGTCATGATCTCCGCTGCCCACACGCCCGAAGACCTGGAGCGCGGCCTGGAGGCCTTTGCGAAAGTCGGGAGAGAACTCAACGTTATTTGAACCGCGAAGGCGCAAAGTGCGCGGAGAACTGCCGAACCGGGCGCGCCATTGACGGTCTGCGCGGCTGTGCTGTTGACGAGGGCGTCATGGTCTCACCTACCGATCTGCACAAGCAACTGAAATGGAAGTCGCGCGAGATCGAAGTGTTGCTCGCGCTGGATCGGATCCGCGACAGCGCGCAGAGTGAACGTGAGCTGATCGCGTCGTTGTTGAACACCCTGACCGAGGCGGCCGAGGCTGAACTGGGCCTGCTCTGGCTCACCGATGAGGACATGCCGGAAGACGGACTGCGCCTGCGCGCCGTGATGGACCGCGCCAAGATTTTCGCGGGCGAGGCCCCCGCCGCGCTGGCCGAATTGGCAAGGCAGGCGGCTGCGCAACCCAGCGCCGCCTTAACCGGCACAGACCTGCAACTCGGCGACCGGCGCCTGACGTACGTCCTCACCGCGCCGCTGCGCGTCGGCGCGGAAAGCCTGGGGGTGCTGCTCCTGCTCAACGCCGACCGGCCTTTCGACAGCCCGGAACGCGACCTAGTGCAGAAAGCCGTCAGCCAAATCGATTCGGCGTTGCAGCAGGCCCGGCTCACGCGCGACCTCCGGCGCCGCACCCGTGAACTCGAAATCATCTTTCGCATTGACCGCGTGCGCGACACGCAGGCCGATTTTCAGGCCATGCTCGACGCAGTGTTGGCCGAAGTTTGCAACAGCCTCGAGGCTGAGACCGGTTTCATCATGCTCTACGACGCAGCGGGCCGCGAGCTGGAGCTGCACGCGACCACGGACGACGGCCTGCTGCTGGCAGACGACGCAGCACGCGCCATCCGCGCAACCGCCGCCGCCTGCCTGGAATCGGCCCGGCTGGAACACCGCACGTTCGCCACGGGCGTGGTACGAGCCGTCGTCGCCGTGCCCCTTATTCTGCGCGATAAACTGATCGGCGTGCTGGGCGTCGTCAACCGTCGGGGACGCGCCGCCGGCGCCTTCACCCGCAGCGATCTGCAGTTACTGCACGCCATCGCCAGCCAGATGGACACGGCGATCTTCGAAAGCCTGCAAACCCAGCGGCTGCGCAACGCCTTCGGACAGTGCGTGGGTCCACAGGTGATGAACCGGCTGCTGGCAATAGGGGACCGCGACCTGCTGAGCGGCGAACGCCTCCCCCTCACCACGCTGTTCTCCGACATCCGCGGCTTCACCAACTTGGCCGAGCGCATTACGCCGGAGAGGTTGCAGGCCGTGCTCAACGATCATCTCTCGGCGCTGACCGACCTCGTCCTGCGCTACGAGGGCACGCTGGACAAGTACATCGGCGACTGCGTCATGTGCTTCTTCAACGCGCCGGAACGGCAGCCCGACCACGCCCTGCGCGCGGTGCGGCTGGCCCTCGACATGCAGCGCGCGCACCGCGCCGTCATGGAGCGCTGGCGCGACCGGCTTGCCCTGCCGCCCATCGGCATCGGCGTCAGCACCGGCGAGGTGATGGTGGGCAACTTCGGCTCGATGCGCCGGCTGGAGTACACAGCCATCGGCCACGACGTGAACTTAGCCGCCCGCCTGTGCGGCGTGGCCGAAGCCGATCAGACGCTCATTAGTCAGACCACCTACGACCTGGTGCGCGATTTCGTCGTCGCCGAGGCCATGCCCGTGATGCGCCTGAAGGGCATCGAGGGCGACGTGCGCTGTTGGAACGTGACCGCGCTAAAATAGTTGCCGGTTGAACCTGCAAATCGCGAAGCCGTTGACCCTATTCGACACAGAAAGGAGCCCCATCATGTCACTCACCTACACCTGGCTCGGACATGGAACCAGCCTGCTGACCGTGGACGGGAAGAAAATCCTCGTTGACCCCTTCCTCGACGATAACCCGGCGGCAACGGTCAAAGCCAACAACGCCGAGGCCGATTTCATCCTCGTCTCGCACGGGCACGGCGATCACATCTCGGATGCCGCCAAGATTGCCAAGCGCACCGGCGCGCTCGTTATCAGCGTCTTCGAGATCGCCAACTGGCTGGGCAACCAGGGCGTCAGGACACACGGTCAGCATCTGGGCGGCGGCTATCAGCATCCGTTCGGCTACCTCAAGCTGACGCTGGCCCTGCACGGCTCCGGCCTGCCGGATGGGAGCTACGGCGGCAACCCCTGCGGTTTCCTGTTGACGACCGGCGGCCGGAAGGTGTACCTGGCCTGTGACACCGGCCTGTTCGGTGACATGGCCCTCATCGGCGACGAGGGGTTGGACCTGGCTGTGCTGCCCATCGGCGACAACTACACGATGGGACCAGACGACGCGCTGCGCGCCGCCAAGCTGCTGCGGGCCAGGAACATCATCCCTGTGCACTACAACACCTGGGACCTGATCGCACAGGACGCCGCCGCTTGGGCGAAGCGCGTCGAGGCCGAGACGAACTCGAAAGTTCACGTGCTCAAGCCCGGGGAGAGCTTTAGCCTTTAGAAACTATCTCTAAACCGGGGCCTGGCGACGGCATTGCCTTCGCCAGACCCGGATCAACCCGCCAAGGCGAAGTTCAGAGATAAGCCCAATCGGCCTGCTCTCCTCAATCACCAACCTTCACTTCCATAGGCAGCACCACGCGCCCGTTTTCCAGCGGCCGGCCTTGCGCGTCGAAGGCGGACAGCCGGGCGAGGTCGGGTGTGGCCGGGTCGTACCAACCCAGCGCCAGCCGATACGTTCCGGGCGGCGCACCCGTCAACGACAGCGCGACGGTCTCCGTCACCACTTCGTCTTTCATCCAGAGCGTCGTTGGGTAGGTGAAGGCGCGCGGCACGGCGTCGGTTTGCGCGGCGATGAGTTCGTCCGCCGGGTTGAAGAGGTGTACAAAGTATTTGTAATCGCCGCGCGGCGCGGCCAGCGCGCGGAAGACGAGCTCGAGTTGCAACTCGGCCCGCGTCTGTTGCGCGTTGTAACCCAGCAGCGCGATCTGCCCGGCGAACGTTGCCCCGACCGGCGTTTGCACCGGCGGCGCGGCAAATTCACGCGCGCGGCCCACCACTTCGACGACGCCCACCTCCGCTTCGTCTCCTACCAAATCCCCGCGCTCGTTCACCAACTGTACTCGGAGCGTGTACGTCCCCGGCGCAAGGTCAATGGGAAGCGCGAGCCGCGCGCGGCCCACGTACTGTGCCTGAGCCATCCAGGCTCGCGGCGCTGAGCCGGGCGCGAGCGGCAGGGTCTGCGCATGCACATCGCCCTCCTGCGAGACGAGCGTCCAGCGGGCGCGGAGGTCTTCGGGCAAAGCCGCCTGCACTTCCCAGCGCGCCGCGACTGCCAGCATCCGGCCCGGCTCGGCCTGCGCGGGCAGTTCGACCGCGTCGAGCGCGAGCGCCGGGGTGAGCGGCCAGCGCGGCATGGCCGGCGGTAGCGGCGCATGCAAGGCGACACGGAAGGCCGCCGTCCCAAGTGGCGCGAGCTTCAGCGGATCGTACGGCGAGACGGTGACCGTGTACACGGCGGGCGGCAGGCCGAGCCGGAGCGGCAGCCGGTGCGAGTCGGGCACGGCTTGGCCCGGGCTCCAGAGCGCCGTCGGGTAGAAGCCGGCATTGGGCTGCACATCCAGGCTACCCGGTTCGTTGCCGTCCGCGTCGCGCACGCGCACCGCCAGCGCATAGTTCAGCGGCAGCTCGGCGTTGGCCCGCCAGGTTAGGTCGAGGGCCAGGGCGTCGGCCTCCTGCCGCGCTGTCGCCGCCAGCAGATCGAACGTGCCGAAGGTCTGAAGCGGCGGCTGGGCCGCCGCGGTGGCCGCGCTGTCCAGCCAGAGCGGCGCGAGGTGCACCCGGCCACGTGCGCGCCCGATGTTGGTCAGCGCAGGAACCGGCTCCCGCCCTACAAAGAATTCGACGGCGACGAAGTACACGCCGGGCGCAACATTATCCGCCACGGTCAGGCGCGTGGTCAGCCTTGCCGCGCCGGAAACGGGCAACTCCTGGACTTCGGTCACAAGCGGCGTTTGCCCGGCCACGCGCAGAGCCGGCGAAACCAACGCAAAGCGAACCTGGCCGGGGCGCGCGATCCGCCATTCGGTGGTGAGCGTGAACGTCTCGCCGGGCCGCAGCCGCTCGCGGTCGTAGCGGGCGCCGATCAGTTGCGTTCCATCGGCAAAGCGCACCACATCGTGATGGAAGTAAGGCAGCGCGTCGAAGTCGGCGTTGAGAGGCAGGGTGGTGAGGGGAGAACGGAGATCAAGACGCAGAAGGCCGAAGCCGACGATCAGGAGTAAGGGAACAACCAAGTGACGGGGTGACGGGGTGAAGGTGACTTGGCGAGCCTTGTGGGCGAGCCAAACGCTCAGCGGCAACAGCAACGCCAGCAGGCTGACGATCTCTGCCCCCAGGCGCAGCGGCGTGCGACCCAGCCGCAAGGTGACGGTGTGCGCGCCGGGCGGCAGATCGAAGCTGAGCCAGCCGAGGCCGGGCGCAGCGCGGACTGCAAGCGGCTGCCCAGCGGCCTCCGCCTGCCAGCCCGGCCAATAGTGCGTGGGCACGGCGACGGTTGCGCCGGAGTCGCCGGCGACGGTGATGGCCCATTGCTCGGACGCGCCGCGCTTCCACAGCCGCTCTCCACTCGCCGCGCCGGCAAAAACCTTCGGGCGCGGCGCGCGGCCCAGCATCGCCTCGCTGGTGAACGGGCGCGGCTTCACCTCGCGCGGCAGGTATTCGCTGTTCACCGTGTTGCCGATGGCGGTGGTGAAATACTCGTACAGGTTGAGGCGTGCGGCGGTTACGTCGGCGTCGGTAAGCGGAAAGAATTCCAGCTTGAGAGGCAGAAGGGCGGCCAATGCGATAACAAGTGGTAAAAGAATAGGGGCGAGAGACTGCGGCAGCCTCCAATTCCCAATCTCCAATCTCCAATCTCCAGCGTGGGCCGTTAGCGCCGCAGTGAACAACGCCAGGATGGAGAGAAAGCGCCACGGGAACTGCGTGTAGGCCAGCAGGGGCAGGGCATCCCACAGCGGGCGGGAGAGCGGCGTCACCATGACGGTAGCGAGGCCGAGGCCCGCCAGCCAGAATGTGTTGAGCCACGGCCAGCGGCGCGCGCGCCAGGAGCGCCACATCATTACACTCACACCCAGTGCGGCCAGAACGGCCTGCGCCAGCCCGACGCTGAAGGGATTGCCGGCGTAATCGAACAGCGGCGCGGCGTTGAGCAGATCGGCGCTGCGAAAATGGTTGCCGTAGAAAAAGTAGCCGTCGGTTAGCCCATCCAGTTGCACGAACGCGCTCTCACGCAGCGCCGGCAGCCAGAAGAAGACGGAGAGAGCCAGACCCCAAAGCAGTGGCAGGCAGAGCAGAACGAGCAAGCTCAAGCGGGAGCGTAAGGGCTTTCCCTCTTCGACGTGCCACGCGCCCAGCAGAAGATATAGCCCGACGAACGGCAGAAAATTGAGCGCCGAGATGTTGTGTGTGCAGACGAGCGTGGCGAGGGATAGCGCCAGGGCGAGGGCGCGGCGAAAGGTCAGCCCTTCCACACACAGGTGCGCGGCCCACAACGTCAGCGGGTACAGCGCCATCGCCCACAACTCGGCCAGCGAGTCGCCGCGGACATACAGGTTGACGAGGTGAAACGGCGCGAAGGTATAGGCCGCCGCGCCGAGCACGGCCTGCGCAGGCGTCAGGCGCGCGGCCCGCAGCCAGCCGTACAGCGCGCCTGCCGCGCCGAACAACGCCAGCAGCTGCGTCAGCTTGAGCGCGTGGACGTACGAGAAGCCGTACAGCTTGAGCAGCGCGGCGAGGTAGGTCGAGAAAGACGCATAGTAGGTGAAGTAGGGTTGGCCGTAGCCATAGGCCGCGTCCGGCATCCAGCGCGCAGGGAACTCGCCGCTCTGAAGCGCGGCCAACAGTTGATGAACGCGGAACAGCAGGTTGGGCGAATCGCCGATGCCGCGCGTGTTGAGGAAGCCGGGATCGGAGAAGAGCGGGAGCGCGGCGATCAGCGCCCAGGCCAGGGCTAGGCCGATGGGGGCCTTTGCTGTGCGCAGCAGCGAGCGGTGAACGCCGGGGCGCACGTTGGGCGCATCCCCAAAAAGGCGCCGTCGGTCACTCGCCACAGACCGACTAACGCCGGTGCAGGAAGAGGAACGCGCCGAGGCCCGCCGCGAGCAGAATCAGCATGATGCCGGCCGCGCCAAACAACGCCGTGCGGAGGCGCCCGTCGTCGCCGGTCGCGAGCGCGCCAGAGCTGGACGTGGCGCCGCTGCGTTGCGCCCCAAAGGGGATATCGGCCCGCAAGCCGGGCTGCACCTCAATAGCGCCGGTCGTATTGGCCGTCGTCGGGTTGTAGCCCGAGGGCGGCGCGGCGGCCACCGTGTACTTGCCCGTCGGAAGGTTCTGGAAGCAGTGCCCGGCCTCACCGGGTTGTGTGGTATGCGATTGAATGGGCGCGCCGGTCGTCGCCTCCAGCAACGTGAGCAGGCCGCCGGGCAGCGGGGCCTCATTCGCGTCTTGCACGCCGTTGCCGTTGACATCGTCGAACAACGTCACACACATCTCGCCGGTGTTGGCGGCGGTAGCCGTCGGCTGGTTGGCAATGGCGGTCGGCGACTCGGGGGTGGCCGTCGGCGCATTCGGATCGGCGGTGGGCGGTGGCGCGGGCGTGTTGGTGGGCGGCGTGGCGGGCTGGCCCTGCCCGATGACGAGCTTCTGTCCGACAAAGATGCGGCTGACATCCACATTGGGATTGAACTGCCGCAGCTGGTCGAGCGTGATGCCGGCCTGCGCGGCGATGCTCCAGCCCGTGTCACCGGATTGCACGGTATAGATGATGTTGCCATCCGGCCCGGGGGTGGGCAATACAAACGGCGCGCGCGTCGCCACAGGCTGCGGCGGTGCGGTGGGCTGAACGCCGCCGCCCGGCGGGCTGGTAGGCGCCGGGCCGGAACCGGTGCCCACCACCGTCAGCGAGGCCTCATCGAAGACGGCAGCGAGGAACGCCCGCGAGCTGCCGCGGTAGTCGGCGGAGAGGAATACGCCGACCTTGCCGCCTGCGCCTACTGTCGCCTCGACCGAGACCGCCTGCCAAACATCGTGCGGCGCAATTGCACCGGACCAGACCACGCCCGCGCCAAATTGATTATCCGAGCCATTCGGGTCCAAGCCCACGATAATCCGTCCGCCGGCGGATGGATCGGAGGGCGTGGGCCAGAAGCCGCCTGCCGCCCACAGGCGACCGTATACCGTCAGCCGCACGCGCGAGCCGGCCGGCGCTTCTACCACTTGTTTGACGCCCGCCCACCAGGGATCCCAGTTATTGATCACGCGCTGCGAGCTGTTGCCGGAGTAGACGAATGCCGAGGCTGCGCCGGCGCTCAGGCTTTCCTGATTCCAAGTGGGGCGAAAGGCATAGTTGAATGAACCGTCCGCCGGCTTGGCGATCTCGGCCCACCACGGCAACCAGTCGGCAGCGCCGGCGCCCCCGCCGCTTGCCTCAAAGCCGCCGTTGCGCAGCAGGTTGCCGGATTGGGCCGCCGGCGCGGCAGTGGCCAGCGGCACGACGGGGGCGAACGTCGCCAGCGCCAGCAGGGCGATCAAAATCACACTCACTCGTTTCATCGTTTGTCCTTTGAGTTACATCAGAGCGCTTAGTTTACCGCCGAGTGTCGCTGTCTTCAACATCGCGCAAACACATAAAGTGGGAGGCAAAGGGTGCTTGCGCGTATGCGACTCAAACGTCTCGGATAGTGGCGAACGTTACGAGAAGTCGCTCTGAGCGCGAACGCCCGGAGGTTATCTGTCAATGGCCTGTTCGCGCGAAGAGCCTCAACCCGTCTCATCGAGGCCCCTCGCGCGATGGGGAGTGAGTGATTCCGGGCCAACGCCGGCGCGCTCAAGGCAAAATCAGTTGGACAAGTCAGAACACAAATAGGACTGACCCTACGGCCCGACGATCAGCCGTTGGCTAACATAGATCAGATCGCTCTTCAGGTTATTCCACAACCTGATTTGTCCGACCGTGGTGCCATAGGTCCGCGCTAGGCGGGAGAGCGTATCGCCGCGCACGACGACGTGGATGCGTGGGCCGGCAGACGGCGTGCCAGGCGTGCCGCCGCGGATCACCAGCACCTGCCCGATGAAGATGCGGTTGGCATCCGTGATATTGTTAGCCGCCATCAGCGCCGCCAGCGAGAGGTTGAAACGCCGAGAGATGCTCAGCAGCGTGTCTCCCCGCTTGACCACGTAATACTCTGGCACCATCGGCGTGATGGTTGCCGGGATAGGAGTGTTGGTCGGCGTCAACGTCGGCGGCAGCGTGCCGGTGGGCGTGGGGGTCGGCGTGAGGGTCGCGCCCGGGGCGGGGGTGTTGGTGCGTGTGGGCGTGCTGGTCGGGAAGGGCGTGCCGCTGCTGCTGAGCAGTGTGAGCGAGGCCTCGTCGAAGAACACGGCCATGAACTGCCGCGAGTAGCCGCGATAGTTGGCGCTGAGGATGAGCGTGACGCGGCCCGCCGACCCGACCGTGGCGTCCACCGACACCGGCTGCCAGTCGGTGTGCGGCGAGATACCACTCGACCAGACCACCGTGCTGGCGAACTGATCATTGGTGCCATTCGGCTCGATGCCCACCTGTACAATCGCGCCGACCGTTGTATCGGAGGGCGTGGGCCAGCCGGCGGAGGCGGTCCACAAGCGCGCATAAGCCGTCAGCCGCACGCGTGCGTTGGCCGGGGCGTTGATGGTCTGTTTGACGCCCGCCCACCACGGGTCCCAGTTATTGATCACCCGCTGCGAGGCGTTACCGGCGTAGACCAGCTCGCGCGCCGCGCCGGTGCTGAGGCGTTCGAGATTCCAACTGGGGCGGAAGGCGTAGTTGAAGGAGCCGTCATCCGGGCGCGGCGTCTCCTGCCACCAGGCCTGCCAAAAGTTGCCGGTCGAGCCGCCGGTGGCCGGCTCCTCGAAGCCGCCGTTGGCGAGCAGGTTGCCGGATTGCGCGACACGCGCTGCGGTGACCGGCCCCGGCCGCGCCAACGGTGAGGCCGCGACGAGCAGCGTCAAGAGGACAAAGCCGGTGATCCAGGTTCGAGTCTGCATGGTCTTCCTCCCAACCAATGATGTGAGCCAAATCCCAAAAGGCCTCGCAGGCTTTTCAGGGTCGGCACAACTCCAAGGAGTCTTCGCCGGTAGGTAGCGGCAGGCGCTCGCCGGATGGGAAATCGTAGACGCCGACGAATAACCGGGCAGCCGTTCGGTCCGGCGCGCCCAATTCATCCACCGTCGCCGCCCAATCGCCCATGCGCCAGCGACCCACCGGATACAACGCACCGCCCAGCGGCCCATCCGCCTGCGCCACAACCATCTCGCCCTGTCGCAGGTGAACGAAGTAGTGCAGGTCTTCGCCCACGGCCTGTGGCGCGGACCAGGCCAGCCGCACGCGGTAGCCGTCCGACGTGCGCTCCACCTCCGCCTGCTCCAGTCGCACCCTCCCGCCAAACACCGCCACCGTTGCCGGAGCCGGCCTGGGCGCAGCCGCGAAGACCGTGTAGAGCGGATACGGGCCGCGCGCCTCGAAGTCGTTGCGGTACAACGCGCCGGGCCGGGCGTAAATCATGGAGTTCGGCGGCAGCACGCTCAGCACGCGCTCGACCGGATCGGCGGCATCCAGCAGTGCGAGGACGCGCGGCGTCTGGGCGGGCGGCAAGGCCTCGCCCAAGCCGTAAAGTCGCAGCGCCGCCGGTTCCGATAGCAAGAAACGCACCGCCGGGAACTTCGCCCATAGCCGGCTGTCCAGGTAAACGGTCGTGTCGGGCTGCGCCAGCGCAGCCCCGGCCTCGTGCGCCAGCTCCACGGCGGCAGCTTGAAAAAAGTAGCGCGTGTCCGGGTTATGGGCGTACGGCCCGAAGTAATCGTACACGGCCAGCCCGGCGCTCAACGCTACCCCGCCGAGCACGGCAGCGCGCGCCCACCACCGATTGTGCCTCCAAAGAGACTCCAGCGCCAGCGCCGGGAAGGCAAAGATCATCGGCAGAACGCCGATGGCGCGCAGGAAGTGTGGGGCTTTGTCGGAGAGCAGGGTCGGCGCCAGCATCGTCCCCGTCCACAGCAACGTCAGCGCGCAGGCCATATCGCGCGCGCGCCATACACGATACACCGCCAGCCCAACACCGACCCAGAACGTTACGTTCAGCAGCGGGTCGAAGACCGGCCGACCCGGCAGGTTATGCCGCGCGTTGAGATCGCCCTGCCAGATGAATGCGCCGGCGACGGCCCACACGTTTCCGAGCAGCGCGCGCCAGCCCTCGGGCCGGTTGAGGACAGAGACCTGCTCGACGCGGCCCAGGTAGATGGCTGGTTCAGCTACGGCGTATGCGGCCAGCGGCGCAGCAACGAAAGCCGCCGGCAGGCCGAAGGCCAGCAGCTTCCGTACCGGCAACGCCTTCCACCTGCCGCGAGCGGCGCACCAAAACAGGCCCAGCGCGAGCAACGGCAGCGGGATGAGGCGCGCGGAGAGATAAGTATAGAAACACAATCCGCACAAGACCCCGCTCAGCGCCAGGAGCCAGAGGCGCCGCCGCGAACGCAGAGCGTTCGACCGCCAGCCGGCCACGAGCGACGCCAGCATGAAGGCGGCCAGCGGCGGCAGGGTGGTCGCGCGCAGGCCGATGCGGCTGAGGGCGATGGCCCACAGACTGCCGGCGGTCAGCGCGGCCATCAGCAGCCCCACGCGGCCACCGAACAGCACGCGCCCCAGTGTGTAAGCGGCCAGCACGTTCAGGGAGCCGAACAGAGCCGCCGGCAGGCGCACCGCGTACGGCGTGCGGCCCAGCACTTCGATACTGAACGACAGCATGTAGATGAACAACGGCTCACGCCCGTTGTTGGCGGGGAAGTAAAGAGGTCGCGCACCGGCCAGCACATCCAGCGCATCGAGGGCGTAGTAGGCTTCATCGGTGTACAGGCCGGGCGGCAGGATCTCCAGTTGATACAGCCGTGCCCACGCGCCGAAGGCAAGGATGGCGAGCAGAACTGCCCACTCACCTCGCGCCCTGGATTGTTCGGTTAGCCAGTTCAGCATGATGGTGTCAACGATTATACTTGCTGGCGTGCGTGTACTCATGCTCTCCAAAGCCATCGTGGTCGGCGCGTACCAGCGCAAGCTGGAGGAGGTGGCGGCGTTGGGTGTGGACCTGACGGTGGCTGCGCCGCCCGATTGGCGCGACGAGCGTGGCGTTCAACGATTGGAACGTGCGCATACCGCCGGCTACACGTTGATCGAGACGCCGCTCGTCTTCAACGGCAGCTTCCACCTGCACTTCTACCCGGCCTTCGGCGCGCTGCTGCGGCGCGTCCGGCCCGACCTCGTTCATATTGACGAAGAGCCGTATAACGTCGCCACGTGGCTGGCGTTGCGCCAGGCGCAGCGCTTCGGCGCAAAGACCCTTTTCTTCTCTTGGCAGAACCTGCTGCGCCGCTACCCGCCGCCCTTCAACTGGCTGGAGCGCGATGTGCTGGCGCGCGCCGATGGGGCCATCGCCGGCAACGCCGCTTGTGCCGAGGTCTGGCGCGCCAAAGGGTATGGCGGGCCGCTATGGGTCATTCCGCAGTTCGGGGTGGATACGGAGTTGTTCAAGCCGAGGGCCGGCTCCCTGTCCCATGCCCCTCGTCCCCTGGTCGTCGGATATGCCGGTCGTCTCGTCCCCGAGAAGGGGCTGGACCTGCTGCTGCTCGCAGCGGCTCAGGTCCCGGAAGTGTGTGTGCGCATTGCTGGCGCCGGCCCGGAAAAAAGCCTGCTCGAGTACCTGGTGAAGCAACACGGCCTGAGCGCGCGCGTGCAGTTCGAGCGCCCGCAGCCCTCGACCGAAATGCCGCAGTTCTATGCTCAACTCGACGCCTTCGTGCTGCCCTCACGGACACGGCCCAACTGGAAAGAGCAATTCGGCCGCGTTCTGATCGAGGCCATGGCCTGCGGCGTCCCGGTCATCGGCTCGACCTGCGGCGAGATCCCGAATGTGATCGGCACAGCCGGGCTGACGTTTCCGGAGGACGACGTGGCGGCGCTGGCCGCACACCTGCGCACGTTGGCCGCCGACCCGACGTTGCGCGCTGCGCTGGCAGAGCAGGGCCGCGCCCGTGTGCTTACGTGCTTCACCCAGCGGCGCATCGCCGAGCAGACCGTAAGCGTCTACCAGCGTCTGCTGACTGAGACATAGGCAGACGGGACATATTCCAGATAGACTC
>JBBIQY010000076.1:0-20066 GCA_037442085.1 Anaerolineae bacterium | reverse complement strand
TGGCACGCGTATGGCGAACCGTGCTCTTGGCGGATTTGCGTTTCTTACCCGGTTTGGCAGTCTGTTTTGGCATTCCGCCATCTTACCCGGATTCTGACTTGACGGAAGGCCTAACTTGTAGCCAATGGGGTCAGTGCTATAATGCCCTTAGTTCGCTATTCATCGAGGACGCAAAAATGATCCCGGGTTTACCTGCTGGCGCAGAGCTGATTGTCCTTCTCGTCATTGTCCTGCTGATCTTCGGTGTAGGCCGCATCAGCAAGATCGGCGGCGAATTGGGCAGTGCGATTCGGCAATTTCGCGAGGGCCTGAGCGGCGGAGAGAAGAAGGATGAGAACAAGCCCAAGGAGTCGGATCGGGAGGATGACAAAACCGCATAAGGCCTCGAGAGGTGATGCCGGCGCCGCCTAAGGGCGGCGTTTTGTTTTGTCAAAGCCAGCCGAGGCTTTATTCCCTATCGCCTCCGGCGAGGGGCGGACGCCCTCGTGCTAGAATTACAGCTACGGTAATGAAAGGTCGGTAAGTTTATGCTACGACGGCTCCTCCTCAACGGTATGTTGCTCGCCAGTCTCCTGACGCTGTCGGCCTGTTTGCCACAAGGGGTGCGGCTGTCGGAAAGCCCACTGGTCTCCGCCCTGGGGCGTAAGTCTGGCCTGATCGCTTATATCGGCCAGGACGGCAATATCTACACGATCAACCAGGGTGGCAGCGGCCAGACGCAATTGACCACGGATGCGCGCCTCGACGAGAGAAATTTTCGCTTTTACGGCGTGCCGGTCTGGGCAGCCGACGGCCAGAGGCTGACATTCGCCGCCTATGAGGGAAGCGGCAACGACCTGTCTGGAAACAGCCTGATCGTGGTGAAGAAAGACGGCTCGGGATTAACCGAGGCGTACCGGGGCAGCGACTACTTGGTGTATTACCACTGGTCGCCGGATGGCCGCAACATCGGATTGCTCTCCCAGCTTTCCGATACTTTAGCGCTCAAGGTGGTGCCGACAGCCGGTGGCGAGCCGCAGATCCTGGATACCGGCGCGCCATTTTACTGGGACTGGGCGCCGGATGGCCGTTCGGTGTTCATTCATGCAGGTGGCGAGGCCGGTCGCCTTGCCCATTTGCAACTGGGTGAAACCGCCGCCGAGGTGATTGAGTTCAGCCTGGATATCACGCCCTCGGCCTTCAAGGCCCCGGCCTTCTCGCCCGACGGCTCACAAGTCCTGGTGGCGCAGAAAGGTGAGGCCGGGTCCGAGCTTGTCTTGACAACCGCCTATGGTAGCGAGGCGCGCACCCTGGCGACCTTTGAACAAGATATCGCCTTCGCCTTTAGCCCCGACGGCGAGCATATCGCTTACCTCAACAGCGCCGAGTTGCTTGGGCCGATCGCGGTGATTGATCCGGCCGGCCGGCGCGAGGCCATTGAGCTCGATGAACAGGTTTATGCTTTCTTCTGGGCACCGGACAGCCGCTCGCTGGCTTATTTCACCCTGGAAGAGTTCACCGACGAAGACGGCGAGACCGGCTATGTCTCACGCTTGAAGGTGCTGGATGTGGCCAGCGGCCAGTCGCGCCTTCTTACGGAATTGGTGCCGACACGGCGTTTTCTGCAACTGGTGCCTTATTTTGATCAATACCACCACGCCTTGACGTTGTGGAGCCCGGATAGCCAGTATCTGGTAATCTCCACCATTTACGATAGCAACCAGAGCGGCATCTTTGTCGTGCACGCCTCGGGCAACCTGGAGCCGCGCTTTATCGCAGAAGGCCAACTGGGGGTATGGTCGTGGAAGTGAGAGACTGAGAGGGATAAAGCTACCAGCCAAAAAAAACGGCCCCTGACAGGGGCCGTTTTTTTACTTTGTGTGCCACTTAGCCGGAGGGGGTTTCGGAGCGCTGGGCGGCGGCTGTTTTTTCCGCGGGCTTCACAGCGGGTTCGACCGGCAAACGCCGCCGGGCAATATCCTGAGGCGTCGGTGGCCGGATCATCTGTGGGCGCGTTGGCGCCGGCCAGCTCGACTCCAGAGTGACCGAGGGGCTGGACGAAGCCTGCGGAGCCGGCACGACGGCTTTCGGATAAGCCGTGGAGGCGGCAGCCGGCGCCGGCAGCGATGCGGGCTGCGGCGTTGGAAGCCGTCCCGGTTCGCGCAGGCGCGGGAAGGCGGTATCGGCCCCATGCTCCCAGCCATTGTCACCGAGGAATTGCATGACCTCCTCGTGAGACAGGCTGCCTTTCTTCAGCAGCGCCTCGGTCAAGGCCTCCATCTCGGCCTGATGCTGACGCAAGAACTCCTCCGTCTGGTCCTCCAGCAACCGCCAGAAGCGATCAATGAGCGGCACGGCGTGCGGCGGTATGCCATTCGAGGCGCCGTTCTCCCAACCCAGCACCGGCGGGCCAAAGTAGCCGAGCGAGTACAGCTTCCAAATGTTCCAACGGATGCCGCTGTTGTCGCCCCAGGCGCCGGTCCAGTATTCGCCCATGTGGATTTTTACGGCCACATGGCCGGCCATGTAGACCATGATATCGGCCGCGATACGGCGCAGCGGCTCGCCGTAGATCTCGACGCGGTTCACCGGCAACATGTAGCCGAGCGCGCCGCCGCGCCGGACAATCGTCAGGCGCACGATGCGACGGTCGGGGATCAAATAGTGCTGGGCGACGGCGTGGCCGGCCTCGTGATAGGCGATGGCGCGGCGCTGCACCGGGTCCCACTCCTCGATGGGTTGCTCGATCCCGAGCGCCTGTTCCTGCAAGGCATCGTCAATATCACGTTGGGAGATTCGGTCGCGACCTGCGAAGAGCGCCAGACGCACGGCGTCCTTGGTGATGCCGGCGGCGATCTGCGCCGGGGTGGCGCGCGGCGTGTCCTCGACGATGGCCTCGACGTTGACCGTCTCATCATGCTTGACGCGGCGAAGATAGCCTTTGATGATTTCGCGGCGCCCCGCCTTGTCCGGGGGATCCACCTGTATCTTGGTATCGAAACGGCCGGGACGCAGCAACGCCGGGTCCAGCACGTCCGGGCGGTTGGTGGAGCCCATGAACAACACGTGCCAGGTCTTCTTGGTCGGCGCCTTGCCGATGAACTGATACCAGCGGTCGCGCCAGCGCTCCAGGCGCGGTTTATCCTCGATGCCGTCCATCTCGTAGAGCAGGCGGGTGAGGGCCCCGCTAAAGCCGCCCAGTATCGGGTTTTGCATCAGGCCGCCGCCCATCACGCCGCCGCGGCTCATGCCGACGGCATCAATCTCGTCAATGTAGGCAATACAGGCGCCATATTCGCGCGCCAGCTTCTTGGCCCGACCCACGAATTGCATCATCCGCAACACATCCACGCCCCAGAACATGCCGCGAAAGCCGGAGCCTTCGACGGAGATGAAGGGGATGCCGGCTTCACCGGCCATCGCTTTGGCCAGCATCGTCTTGCCGGTGCCGGGCGGGCCGTAAAGCAGGATGCCGTTGATGAAACGCCCGCCCATCCTCACGAATTGGTCCCGGTCCGAGAGCAGACTGATCCACTGGCGCACCAGGCCCACCAGGTTGGGTTGGCCCCAGTAATCTTTGAAGGTGATGGATTTGGGATCCTCGGGCTTGATCGTTTCCATCTTCGTCTGGCTCATGAACCAGAAGATGGCGACGAACTGGACAATGGCGAAGACGATCGCAAAGGCGATGCGAAAGGCCCAGGACAAGATGAAGACCGAAATCTCCAGCACGAGGGGGTCTACCCAACACCAATAAATCCAGCCGGCGAGCAAGGCCCAGGGCAGCGCCCCGCGCACAAACCGGCCCAGGCGCGCCAAGGGGCGGTTGCGTTTGCTTGAGATATCGGTCTTGCTCGGAGGTCTCTGCCAGGAGACGGGCGAGGCGGAACTGGGAGGAAGCACCGACTGATCCATGGACCACTACTTCCTTTCGCGATTGACCTTTCGCTGCTGATTACCCGCGAGATGTTATTAAGGAAGTTTACCCGGAGTTAAACTCGGTTACAAGGAAACCGGAGTACCTTTAACTTCTTCTCATCTCAGAGCTTTCCGGGTCTGGCGAAGGCCAGGCCTTCGCCAGACCGACCCGGCTTTAGAGATGGGTTCTAAAGAACTTCGCTCAGGTTGCCGACTGACCCCAGGCTCAACAGGTGGATACGGTCATCCTTGAGGTGCACGCGGGCATAAGCCGCATTCTCAAAAGCAAAGGTGCCGCGCTGAGTGCCGAACAGATGGGCCAGGTAGGCGTTGAGCGTCCCGCCGTGGCTGACGACCGCGACGGTCGTATCCGGGTGGTCGGCGACGATCTCGGCGAAGACGGCCGACGCTCGCGCTATCAGGCTGGCCTGGCTCTCGCCGCCGGGCGGGCCGTTGATGTGCCAGCCCGGCCGGTACACGGTGGGGTAACGGGCTTTGACTTCTTCCAGCGTCAGGCCGGCCCATTCGCCGATGTGCCGTTCCTTGAGCCGGTCATCGAAGATAAGCGGCGTGTGGCAGGTCTGGGCGATGATCTCTGCCGTCTGCCGGGCGCGCGCCAGCGGGCTGCTGTACACCGCGGCCAGCGCCTCGTCCCGCAAATGGTTGGCCAACGCATGCGCCTGTTTTAGCCCAATGTCATCCAGCGGCGGATCGGCCTGCCCTTGCCAGCGGCCCTCGGCGTTCCAGATCGAGCGGGCATGGCGGATGAGGAAGAGGAGGGTCACTGTTTCTTCTTCGGGAATCGGCTGAGGACGACCGCCGCTTCGGGTGCACGCACCTTGCTGCCGTTAGCGCTGAGCACGGCTTCCAATTCCGCCAGAGTCTTGGGCCGGGGCGAGGCCTTGGCATAGGCCTCTGCCGCGCCCTGCATGACGGCGATCGCCGTTCCCTCCCTGCCGGACTCGAACGTGAGGTAGGCTTGGCCGAGCCGATAGCCTTCACTATCAATAGAGCAACAGGTGACTTCACCGACGATGCGGCCCTGGGCGTCCAGCACCGGGTCGCCGTTGTGGGCCATGCGGCCGCTCTTCTGCGTGAAGCGGAAGCGCACGACCTCGGACCTGCGGTTCTTCTCCTGCAGCAGGAAGGCGCTGCGACCGATGAACCACGGCTTGTATGTTTTGACATAGCTTTCGAAGCCGGCATCGCCTACGCCCAAGTTGAGGTGGCCGGCGAGCTCGTCGCCGTATAGCGGTAGGCCGGCCTCGGTCCGGAGAGAGTCGCGGGCAGCCAGGCCGCACGGCTTGAGACCGAACGGCTGGCCCACTCTCAGCAACGCATCCCACAACTCAACCAACTGGTCCGGGTGCACGAACAGTTCAAAGCCCATCGGCTCGCCGGTGTAGCCGGTGCGCGCCAGGATCAGATCGAAACCGCCGACGATAGCGCGCAACACCTGAGTGCGCGCCAGCGCGTTGATTCGTTTGGCCGTGGGGGCATCCGCGCCCAGGGCCAGCAGGATATCGCGCGCTTTGGGGCCTTGCAGGGCGAGGTCCACGCGCTGGTCGTGGCCACTCCGCGGGTCGCGCAGATTACGCAAGGTGACGCCGCGACGACCGGGCGCCTGCGCCCAGGGCCGGTCGGTGTCAATCAACACCTCGCCGCGTTGCACGGCGTTGACCCAGGCCCAGTCCTTGTCGTCGTTGCCGGCGTTGACGACGATCAGGAAGTGATCGGGCGCGAGGCAGTACAGGTAACAGTCATCGAGCACATGGCCGTTGGGGGCAAGAAAATGCGAGTAGGCGCTCTCGCCCGGCTTCAGAGCGGCCACTTCGTTGGCGCAGATGGCGTCGAGGAAGGCGACCACGCTTGGGCCACGCGCATCCCAAACGCCCATGTGGCTCACGTCGAACAGGCCGGCGGCGGTGCGCGTGGCGAGGTGCTCGTCGAGCACGCCGGTGTATTGCACCGGCATCTCCCAGCCGGCAAAGGGCACCAATTTCGCGCCCAGCGCCCGGTGCAGCGCATTGAGGCGCGTCTGCTTCAGCGGCTCACCCGCCGGTTCCTCCCAGTGAAAGGGCGACAGGGCGGGCGGCGTGGCCACTGCCCACTTGCTCAGACCTACGAAGTACGGCTTGGTAGGGTCAACGCCTTCGCTCGCTTCTGCCTCCCGGCCCTCATCTCCAGGGAGAGGGAGAGCGGCGGCAGGGCGGGGATCACGTACATAGATCGGCCCGGGCAGCTTGCGGTGCAGGTCCACCAGATCGGGTGCGACGAAGCCATCCGAGAGGTCGCGCAGCCAGGTGGTGACAAGCGTGGCTTTGTCGGCCGGAACGCTGAGCGTACACGCATCGCCCGCGCCCGCCGTCAGCGCGCCCGCGACATGGCCGCGCGGCGTGTACAGCCCAGTGGCCTGAGATTGGCCGGGCTGCAGGGCATAGACGTCATTCGTGGTCGCCCAGTACAGAAACTCACGGGCGCGCTCGCCGGCAATGTCAATGGCAGCGTAGGGCGCGTTGGGGGCGGCCTCATCCACAAAATAGAAGTGCGGATACCCATGCCGCGCCGGCTCAAAGTCAATACCCGCCGTATGCGCCAGGTCGCGCACTTTGAGCTTGGCGTCGTTGAAGGATTCGAAATCAATCTTGGTGCGGTACACGTCGCCCTTACGGCCCGGATACTTGTACGGCTTGCAGGCCTTGAGCACCTGGGCGATCAGGTCGCCGAGCGTGTCAATCTCCGCTTCACGAAAGCCGCGCTGGGTGACCCAGGGCGTGCCCAGGCGGATGCCCGAGGGCAACGCAGCAGACCTGTCGCCGGGGATGGTGTTGCGATTGACGACGATGCCGGCCAGATCCAGGAGGCGCGCCGCCATATCGCCCATCAGCGGCGTGCCGTCCGGCCCCACTACCGATTTGCAGTCCACGTTTAGCAGATGGCTCTCCGTGCCGCCGAAGGCGATGGTCAGGCCGTGGCTCCTCAGCCGCTCGGTCAGGCGCACGGCGTTCTTCACGATCTGGTGTTGCAGTTCACGGTACGCCGGCGTCTTGGCGATCTTGAATGTAGTCGCCAGCGCGGCGAAGACGTTGACATGCGGGCCGCCCTGTTCGCCGGGGAACACGGCCCGGTCGAGCTTCCTGGAGAGGGCGGCGTCGTGGGTAAGGATGATGGCGCCGCGCGGGCCATTGAGGGTTTTGTGCGTGGTGAAGGTGACGACATGCGCAATGCCCACAGGCGAGGGATAAGCGCCCGCCGCAATCAGCCCGGCGACGTGGGCCATATCCGCCAGCAGGTACGCGCCGACCGAATCGGCAATCTCGCGGAAACGTTTGAAGTCCGCCGCCCAGGGATAAGAGCTGTAGCCGACGATGATCATCTTCGGCCGGTGCTCCCGGGCCAGGCGTTCGACCTCGTCCATATCAATCCGGCCCGTCTGTGGATTGAAGGTGTAGGCCACGGCCTTGAAGTATTTGCCCGAGCGGTTGGCCGGTGCGCCGTGGGTGAGGTGGCCACCATACAGCAGGTTCATGCCCATGATGGTGTCGCCCGGGCTGACCAGCGCGTTGTACACGGCGTTGTTGGCCGGCGCACCGGAGAGCGCCTGCACGTTCACATAGAGCTGGTCGGCGGTGAGACCGTTGGCAGCGAAGACTTCGGCGCAGCGGCGCCGGGCCAGCGCCTCGATCAGGTTGGCATATTCCGTGCCTTTATAGTAACGCGGGTCGCTGTAGCGTCGGAAGTGCGCCAGCCGAGCCTCGTAGTTCAGGATTTCGGCCTCGCTCATCCAGCGCGTGTCATCATCCGGGTAACCCTCGGCATACAGGTTGTGGAAGCGCGTACCGAGCGCCTCCAGCACGGCGTTGGGCGCGGTCGATTCGGACGGGATCAGGATCAGCTTACGATACTGCCGTTCGGCCTCGAGCTGAGCCAGTTCATAAACATCGGGGTCGAGGTCGCGTAAAGAGCCGCGGAACAAGTAATCGGACATGAAGGCTCCCGGTGTGAGGATCAGGAAAAAGAGCGGCGCGAGAGGATTGTAGGCGGCAGAGGAGGGGAAGTCAAGGAAGGCGTAATCAAAAATGATATGATGCGGCTCGATGAACCTCGACGACCTCGACCACTTCCGACGCACCGATCCTGCTGGCCTGCTGCAACACATTGACGCTCTGCCCGCTCAGGTGGAGGCCGCCTGGGCGCTCGGCCGATCGCTCGGCCTGCCCGAGCGGTTTCACAGCGCCTCACACGTGCTGATCGTGGGGCGAGGCGACGCGGCCATTGCCGGCGACTTCGCGCGCACGGTGGCGTTGCCCGAGTCGCGTCTCCCCTTGACGCTCTGGCAGACGGGTGACCTGCCGGCCTGGGTCAACGCGCAGACGCTGGTGATCGCGCTCTCGCCCTCCGGCGCCGCCGAGGCGGCGGTGACGCGCGGCGCGCCCGTGCTGGCGATCTCCACCGGCGGCGGGTTAGCGGCCCTGAGTGGCGTGTCGGCCTGGACCTTTTCCGCCGAGGGCGACTCGCGCCTGGCGCTCGGTTGGCTCGCAATGCTGACGCTGGCCGCACTGGTAAAGACGGGTTGTGTCGCCGATCCCTCCGAGGCAGTGGTCGAGGCGGTGAACGCATTGCGCGCTCAGCAGCAAAGCTTGCGCGCCGATAGCCCGGTGATGCGCAACCCGGCCAAACGCCTGGCCGGGCAGATCATGGATCGTCACGCTGTGCTGTTCGTGACCGACGACCTCGCCCCGGTGGGACGCTACTGGGCCTCCAAGATCAATCAATTCGCCAAAGCCTGGGCGCAGTGTCTGCCCTTGAGCGAAGCCGATCAGGCGCAGGCCGGCGTACTCTTCCCCGAGGCGCTGGCCGACAAGACCCTGACGTTGTTCCTGCGCAGCTCACGATCCGCGCCGGAGTCCGAGGTGATGCGCCTGCACTTCCTGACCAGCGGTTTCGGCACGGATTTCCTCACCGCCACCGGCCAATCACACCTGGCGCAGTTGTTGACCTTAGCACACTATGGCGATTACGTCGCTTACTATCTGGCGATGTGTTACGGGGTTGATCCGGCGAATTGAGGGCGGCTCACTCAAATGTACGTTGCCTGGCGCAAGTATAACGGGCTGGCGTCCGCCGGTTAGCAGCGATGGCGGCGTGTTTTACGGCTGCCGGAAGATCAACTGCACGGTTGTGGCCGTTTGCCGCCCGTTGAGGTCGGCGCACGGCTCGGAGCGGACGGGGTACTCGGCGGCGGGGTCGGAGGTCAGGCGCACAGTGTAGTCGAGGTTCGTCTCCAACACAAAGTCGCCGTAACCCAGTCCCAGCTCCGGCTTGAGGCCGGTGAAGAAGCGATCCTGTCCGCCGGCCCACTCCACAATCACTTCGACGCCGGGCACGCCGTTGCCCACGGAGTCCTGCGCAATCACCTGCAGCAACGGCTGCGGCGCAGTCAGGCAGAACGTCTCCGTGGTCGCCAGTTGAAAGCGCCCCGGTGGCGTGGGGCTGGGCGGACGCGTGGGCAGCGGGATGGGCGTCGCCGTGGGGATGAGGGTGGGCGAGGGTTCGAGGGTGAGCGTGGGCGTGGAGATCGGGATAGCGGTTGGGCCGCCGGCTAGGGGCATGCTGGCGGGCGGCGCGCCAAGGGCCAACGCCAGGTTCGTCAACGCCTGTATGCGGGATGGGTCGGCGCCGGAGGTCGCCGCCCGCTGCGCCAGGGCAATCACCGCTTGCCTTGGGTCGCCCTGGCTCAGTGCGGCCAGCCGCGCCTGTGCGCGCTCCAGATCGCCCTCCACCGCATAAGCGTCCGCGATCAACTGAGTCATTTCCGCCTTATATTCCACGCGCAGCGAGGCCAGCGTCGTATCGGCCACGTCCACCGGGTCAATGACGTAGGCATAGAGCAAGCCCAGCCCCAGGCCGACGATCAATCCTAGCAGCGCGGCGAAGACTCTCATGGCCGATACGGATCGAGCAAGGGCGAGAAGGTATTGAAGGCCGCCGCCAGCCGGGCGAGGGCGCGCAGGTCGGATTCGGGCGCGCCCGCGACGAGGGCGCGCTGCGCGGTCTGCACAATCGCCGGGCCGGGATCGGCCAGGCCGAGGCGGCGGAAGCGTGCGCGGGCGATCTCGATGTTCGCGTCGCCGGCGTAGGCGACGGCAATCATCAGGATGACCTCGTCGCGGTCGGCCTGACGCAGGGTGTCCGGCGCAGTGTCCACATATTGCACGGGCAGCGCCACCCAGCCCAGGTACAGGCCCAGTGCTACACCCAGCGCCAGGGTGATCAGGAAGATAAGGAAAGAGCGCATCGAGGCCATTATGGACGGAATGATATAATGCTGCAACGAAAACGCGACGGTGCGCCCGTCACCGTCGCGTTCGTTTGAGTCGAGTGTGCCGAGGGAGGGAGTCGAACCCTCACGCCCGTGAGGGCAGCGGTTTTTGAGACCGCCGCGTCTGCCATTCCGCCACCTCGGCCCGCGACCGAAATTATAACTGAATCAATGAAACTCGGAATCATCGGACTCCCTCAGTCCGGCAAGACGACCATCTTTAACGCCCTGACACGCGGCAATAAACCGGTGGGCGGCGCGCGTCAGGTGGGGGGCGGACGCTTCGAGGTGCAGATCGCTGTCGTGCCCGTGCCCGATGCGCGCGTGGACGCGCTCGCCGCCATCTACAAACCGCGCAAAACGATCTACGCGCAGGTCGTCTACGCCGACATCGCCGGCCTGGAGGGCAGCGAGGCGGGCAAAGAGAAATCCGGTTTCTCTGGCCAGTTGCTCAACGCACTCGCCACCATGGACGGCTTCCTGCACGTGGTGCGCGCCTTCGAGAATCCGACCGTGCCCCACCCCGCCGGCTCGGTGAACCCTACGCGCGACCTGGCGATGGTGGACGGTGAGCTGCTGCTCAACGACTTGCTGGCAGTAGAGCGCAAGCTGGAGCGCTTGAACGAGGACGCACGCAAAGGCATCGTCAAAGACAAAGGTCTGCACGGGCAGGAGCTGGCGCTTTTCACCAAGCTCAAGGACGCGCTGGCCGCCGATACGCCGCTGCGCGCCCTGGCGCTCCCGCACCCGGAAGAGAAGCTACTCTCCAGCTATCAACTGCTGACGCGCAAACCGATGCTGGTGGTCTTCAATGTCAGCGACGAAGACACGATCGCCACGCCCGCGCAAATCCCGGCGGCGCGATGCGTGAAGCTCAAGGGCAAGCTGGAGATGGAGCTGGCGCAACTGCCGCTAGAGGACGCCGAACTTTTTATGCAGGAGTACGGCATACGCGAGCTGGGCCTGAACCGCGTCATCCAGATCTCGTATGATCTGCTCGGCCTGCAATCGTTCTTCACCGTAGGCGAGGATGAAGTGCGCGCCTGGACGACGGCGCGCGGCGCAACCGCGCCGGAGGCTGCTGGCGAGATCCACACCGACTTACGGGAGGGCTTCATCCGCGCCGAGGTCTTCAGCTACGACGACCTGATGGCCCTGGGGAGCGTGGCCGAACTGCGCGCCCACGGCAAGTTCCGGTTGGAGGGCAAAGAGTACGTGGTGCGCGATGGCGATATTCTGAATATCCGGTTCAGCCCGCCGGCGAAGAAATAATCATGAAGTATGAGAAAGGAATCCTCACTGTGCCCTACGTCGCTACCCGTTGGAAGCTCGACGCCCTCATCCCGAACGGCGATCCGACGACGCTGGACAAGGCCCTGGCCGACCTGGAGAAGAAGGTCAAGAAGGTCGAGGGCTGGCGCAAGAAGCTCAAGGCCACCCTCAGCGTCAAAGACTTCCTGGCGTTGCTGCACGATTACGAGGCCATGAGCGCCGCCGGCCAGCGCCTGTATGCCTACAGCGCGTTGCGCTTCTACGCCGACACCAACGACGCCGCGGCGCTGGCCCAGTTCACGCAAATGCAGGAGCGCATCGCGCAGGCGCAAAATCGTACGTTGTTCTTCTCGTTGTGGTGGAAGGCGCTGGACGACGCCCGCGCCGCGCGCCTGATGAACGTCGCCGGCGACCTGCGCTACTGGCTGGAGACCATGCGGCGGATGAAGCCGTACACACTCTCGGAGGCCGAAGAAAAGATCATCAACCTCAAAGACGTGACCGGCTTCCGCGCGCTCGACAACCTGTACGACCAGTTGACCAGCGCCTACACCTTCACACTGGAGGTGGACGGGCAGCGGCACAGCCTGACGCGCGATGCCCTGTCCATGTACACGCGCAGCCCGAAGCCGGAGTTGCGCGCCGCCGCCTACCAGGAGCTGCTGCGCGTCTACGGCGAGAACGCGCCGGTGCTGGCGCAGATTTATCGCACCATGATGACGGACTGGCGCAACGAGAACGTGGAGCTGCGCGGCTTCAAGTCGCCCATCGCCGTGCGCAACCTGACCAA
This sequence comes from Anaerolineae bacterium, assembly GCA_037442085.1. Lineage (GTDB taxonomy): Bacteria > Chloroflexota > Anaerolineae > Anaerolineales > UBA6663 > JANWXR01. The sequence continues at coordinate 7,785 of JBBIQY010000076.1, read as the reverse complement.
CGACGTGCCCGACAAGGTGGTCGAGATGCTGCTGGCCATCATTCGAAAAAACGCCGGCGTCTTCCAGCGCTACTTCAAGCTCAAGGCCAAGTGGCTCAACCTCCCCAAATTACGCCGCTATGACATCTACGCACCGTTGACCCCCGCCGATAAAACCATCCCCTACGGCGAGGGCGTCGAGTTGGTGCTCGACACCTTCACCGAGTTCTCACCGCGCGTCGGCCAACTGGCGCGGCAGGTGTTCGACGACGGCCACGTGGACGCCGAAGTCCGCGCCGGCAAACGTGGCGGCGCCTTCTGCTACAGCGTGCTGCCGGGGCTCTCGCCCTGGGTACTGCTCAATTACACCGGCAAAGCGCGCGACGTGGCGACCATCGCCCACGAGATGGGGCACGCCATCCACGCGCTGCTGGCCGCCCATCACTCGCCGCTCACCTTCCACCCGGCTCTGCCCATGGCCGAGACGGCCTCCGTCTTCTCCGAGATGATGCTGACCGAGAAGCTGCTGGCGCAGGAGCCAGACCCCGCCGTGCGCCGCGACATCCTGGCCGGCGCGATTGATGATGCTTACGCCACCGTGGGCCGGCAGGGCTTCTTCGCCCTCTGGGAGAAGGAAGCGCATGAGCTGATCAAGCGCGGCAAGACGACGGACGAACTGGCGGCCCGCTACCTCGAAACCCTCCACGAGCAGTTCGGCGACGCGCTCGACATCAGCGACGACTTCAAGTGGGAATGGGTCAGCATCCCGCACTTCTACGGCACACCGTTCTACGTGTACGCCTACTCCTTCGGGCAATTGCTGGTGCTGGCGTTGTATCAGCGCTATAAGCGCGAGGGCGAAACGTTCAAACCCAAGTACCTGAAGATTCTGGAATACGGCGGGGCCGAGTCCCCGGCGCGCATCCTCAAGGAGGCCGGCATCAACATCGCCTCCGAGCAGTTCTGGCAGGGCGGCTTCGATATGATCGCCGGGATGATTGACGAACTGGAACAACTGACCTGAGGCGTGAACGGATGGACAGCGCGGATTTACACTCCGACCTGTGGCGCTGTGCGCGCGCCGCGCTGGAGGCGGTGGATCCGCGCGCGGCGGTGCGGCAACGGCTGCAACCGCAGGCGGAGGCAGACCGCCGGCTGCGCCTCGGCTCACTCGACTGGACTCTGCGGCCCGAGAACCGCCTGGTGCTCGTCGCCGTAGGCAAAGCGGCGGCCGCCATGGCGGAGGCCGCCGCGACCGTCCTCGGCCCATACCTCAGCGCCGGCGTCGTCGTCACCAAATACGGTCACGCCGAAGGCGCGCACCTGCCGGTGAACGTCACGCTCATCGAAGCCGGCCATCCGACGCCGGACGCAAACGGCCTGGTCGGCGCGCGCCGTGTGGCCGAATTAATCAGCGGTCTGAGCGCGGCCGATTATGTGCTCGTATTGCTCTCTGGCGGCGCTTCCGCGCTGCTGCCGGCGCCTGCCCCCGGACTGGCGCTGGAAGATGTGCAGGCACTGACCACGCTGCTGTTGCGCGCCGGCGCGACCATTCACGAAGTCAACGCCGTCCGCAAACACATTGACCAGCTCAAGGGCGGCGGGCTGGCGCGGCTGGCGCAACCCGCCTCGGTCGCTGCGCTCATCCTCAGCGACGTGGTCGGCGACCCGCTGGATGTCATCGCCTCCGGCCCGACCGTGGCTGACCCCACCACCTTCGCCGAGGTATGGGCGCTGCTGGCACGCTACCGGTTGACGGAGCGGCTGCCGCCGGCCATCACCGTACACCTGCAGGCTGGATTGATGGGCGCGGTCCCCGATACCCCCAAACCCGGTGACCCGCTGTTTGCGCGCGTGACGAACCTGCTCATTGGTTCGAACCGGCAGGCGGCGCAAGCTGCGCTGCGTGAAGCGGAGCAGCTCGGCTACCGGCCGCTGCTGCTCAGCACGTTCATCGAGGGTGAGGCGCGCGAAGTGGGACGAGTGGCAGCGGCGCTGGCCAAGAGCGTGCGCGCACATGGCGACCCGCTGCCTCCGCCCGCCTGCCTGGTGTGGGGCGGCGAGACGACGGTGACGGTGCGCGGCGCGGGGCGCGGCGGGCGCAACCAGGAGCTGGCGCTGTCCGCCGCGCTGGCGCTGGACGGTCTGCCCGATGTCGCCCTGCTGGCGCTCGGCACCGATGGCACCGATGGGCCGACCGACGCCGCCGGCGGGCTGGTGGATGGGCAGACGGCGGGGCACGCCCGCACGCTCGGCCTGGACCTGTGGCAGGCCCTCGCCGATAACGACGCTTACTCCGCGCTGAACGCCCTGGGCGCATTGGTGAAGACCGGCCCGACCGGAACCAACGTCAACGACCTGCTGATTTTGTTGGTGAAGTAGCGGCCCCCACTCATCCGCGCTCACCTCGTGCCTGCCGGCTACACGGGCGCAGCTTCGTCAGAGAATGCACGTTCTTAACGGCAAAGACGACCCGGCTCCCTGCTTCTGCGGGACGGCGGTCGTCTTTGCCTTCTAGCCTTCGAGGGCCAGTGAGCCGTGAGGGACTCGAACCCCCAACCAAGTGCTTAAAAGGCACCTGCTCTGCCATTGAGCTAACGGCCCGACCGCGCGGATTCTAGCATGCGCATCGGGGAGCGTCAACGAAAGTGCGCCACGCGCACAAAAAATTGACACGCGTACTGGGGCGGGAGTATAATGTCGGTGTTCGTTCCGGTTCGTACAGCTCGCCAAATCTGCCCGTTGAGGAGACGATTGATCTTTTTGCCTTGCTCAACAAGTCGCGTTTCGACTCGGCGCCGCGCAGAAATTTGGCGGCGCCGAGTGTTTTTTGCCGCAAAGGCAGGTGATGACGCATGGCAAAATCCGATGACAAGATCACGGTCGAGGGCACGGTGATCGAGGCGCTGCCCAGCACCACTTTCATGGTGGAGCTGGAGAACGGCCACAAAGTGCTGGCCTACCTCTCGGGGCGGCTGCGCAAGAATTACATCCGCATCCTGCTCGGTGATCGGGTGAAGATCGAGCTCTCACCCTACGACCTGACGCGCGGCCGCATCACCTACCGTTACACCGCCGCGCCGCAACAGCCTGTCCAGGCCGCCTGATTCATACCTCCGCCGTTATCCGCACGCAGAGTCGCTCTTCGCGGAGCGACTTTTGCATTAAGGGCGCGTGCTATAATCCTCGCGCTTTGAGCAAGTTCTGACCCCATCCACGGACCCCGCACTACGCGCTGCGCTTCGACGCGGCAGCCGCAGGGCGGCGGGCGTGCTGCGTCAGTCGGCCCATGTTCAAGAATATCCTCAAGCTGATAGCCGGCGACCCGAACAAGAAAGACATCGAGCGGTACTCCCGAGTCGTCGCCCAGATCAACGACCTCGAGCCGCAGTTCCGCGAGTTGAGCGAAGACGAACTACGCGCCAAGACCGATGCCTTCCGAAGGCAGATCGCCGAGCGCACGGCCGGGATTGACGACGAGAAGCAGCGCCGCCTCGCCGAGCAGGAGGCGCTGGCCAAACTGCTGCCCGAAGCCTTCGCCGCCGTGCGCGAGGCCGCCATGCGCACTCTGGGGCAGCGCCACTACGACGTGCAGCTCATCGGCGGCATGGTGTTGCATGAGGGCCGCATCGCCGAGATGCGCACCGGCGAAGGCAAGACGCTCGTCGCCACCCTGCCTGTCTACCTCAACGCCCTGCTCGGGCGCGGCGTCCACGTCATCACCGTCAACGATTACCTGGCCCGCCGCGACGCCCGCTGGATGGGGCCGATCTATCACCTGCTCGGCCTGACCGTCGGTGTGCTGCAGGAAGCTCACCGCACCGAAAACGGCACGCTGGCCTTCCTGTACGACCCCGACAAGAAGTCAACCCAGGAAGATCAGCATCAGCTCCGCCTGGCCCCGCGCAAAGAAGCCTACGCCGCCGACATCACCTACGGCACCAACAACGAATTCGGCTTCGACTATCTGCGCGACAACATGGCCTTGCGGCTTGAAGACCGCGTGCAGCGCGAGCGCTATTACGCCATCGTGGACGAGGTGGACAACATCCTGATTGACGAGGCGCGCACGCCGCTGATCATCTCCGGCCCGTCGCAGGAAGCGCCCGAGCTGTATTACCAGTGCGCCAAGGTCGTCAAACAGCTTCGGCCCGAACACTTCGAGATTGACGAACGCAACCGCTCGATTGCGCTCAACGAAAGCGGCGAGGCCCTGCTCGAGAAGCTCCTCAACCAGCCGCTGCGCGACCCCGACCGGCCCGAGGAGCTGACACCGGAGCAGGCCCGGCTGCTCGGCCACATCGAGCAGGCCCTGCGCGCCGAGTTCCTCTTCAAGCGCAACAAGGATTACCTGGTTCAGGCCGGCAAGATCATCATCATTGACGAGTTCACCGGGCGCATGATGCCGGGCCGCCGCTGGAGCGACGGCCTGCACCAGGCCATCGAGGCCAAGGAGGGCGTGCCCATCCAGCAGGACAACGTCACCTACGCCACCATCACCCTGCAAAACTACTTCCGCCTGTACCAGAAGCTGGCCGGCATGACCGGCACCGCCCTGACCGAGGCCGAAGAGTTCGAGCGCATCTACAAGCTCACCGTCGTGGCCGTGCCGCCGAACCTGGAGTACATGGCGACGCGCCCCAACTCGCCGCTGGTGGAGGCGGAGCTGCGTGAGGACGGCCAGCGGTTCACCTACTTCGCACGCAAGGATGACCCGGAGAAGAAGCCCGTCTTCTGGCGGCGCAAGGATTACCCCGACCTGGTCTTCCGCACCGAAGAGGCCAAGCTGCGCGCCGTAACGCGCGAGATCATCCGCCGCCACCTCTTCGGCCAACCGCTGCTCATCGGCACCACCTCGGTCGAGATGTCCGAGCACCTCTCCGAACGCCTGCGACCCGAACCGCTGCAGCGCCTGGCCATGATCCTGCTCATCCGCGACGCCTACTTCCGCCAGAATAACAAGGAAGAAGACGGCATGCAGGTGGCCGAGCTGAAACCGCTCGAAGCGCCGCTGGACAAACTGAGCCGCAGTGACCTGGGCAAGAAGCTGAAGGACTACGGCCTGAGCACCAACCCTGCCGGCGAGGAGAACATCCAGCACCTGCTGCGCATCCTGGAAGCGCCGCCCGAAGCCGGCGAGAAGCTGGTGAAAATTTTGCAGGGCGGCATCAAGCACAACGTCCTCAACGCCAAGAAGCACGACGAGGAGTCGCTCATCATCGCCGACGCCGGCGCGCTCGGCGCGGTCACCATCGCCACCAACATGGCCGGCCGCGGCGTGGACATCAAGCTCGGCGGCGAGATGGCCGAGGAAGTGCTGACCGCCGTCAACCGCGTGCTCAAAAAGGCGGGCGAGGCGGACCCGTACGATCTGACGAACGACGAGCGCCGGGCCAGGCTGCGCGCCATCCCGGAAAGCGACTGGGGCATTTACGAGGCCGAATGCCGCCTGTTCCTGCAGCTGATGGAGGACGCCGTGCGCGTGCGCGAGGTCGGCGGCCTGCACGTCATCGGCTCGGAGCGACATGAGGCGCGGCGCATTGACAACCAGCTGCGCGGCCGCGCCGCCCGCCAGGGCGACCCCGGCTCGTCGCAGTTCTTCCTCTCGCTGGAAGACGAGCTGATGCGCCGCTTCGGCGGGCAGGGCGTTGGCGATTTGATGCAGCGCCTGAAGATTGACGACAGCGTGCCGATCGCTGCCGGCATCGTCAACAAGACCATCGAACAGGCCCAGACGCGCGTCGAGGGCGCCAACTTCGACGTCCGCAAGCACCTCATCGAATACGATGACGTGCTCAATTCACAGCGCAACGCCATCTACGCCCAGCGCGACCGCATCTTCACCAAGGACGACCTGACCGAGGACTTCGACGAGATGCTGGCGGCGGAGGTACAACGCCGCGTCGAGCTGAACGCCGCCGCCGCCGACCGCTGGAAGCTCTTCGCCTGGCTGGACGACACGCAGCCGCCCATCATCCTCGGCGAGAACGAACTGTACCCAACGTACACGCAAGAGATCCTGCTGCGCGACTTGGAGGCCGAGGCCGATAAGACAACGGCGCTGCTGGCGCTGGCCCGCGACTCGCTCCGAGCAGAGCGCGAACATCTGCTGGAAGCCGTGGCGGCGCAGATTGACCGCGCCGAGGAACGGCTGGACGACCAGATCAAGGAGAAGCGCCGCCTGGCGGAGGAAATGCTCGAGGGCCTGGAGAACGAGGCCGAAGAGACCCAGCGGCCCGTAGACGCGCGCGCCGCGTACCGCGCCATAGCCGAGGCACTCGGCATCAACCTCAACCCCACCTCACAAGACCTGCGCGATTTCGACGTGGACGCCCTCAAACGCCGCATCGCCGAGCTGGCCGAGGCCTCCGTCTCCGCCCGTACGCGCGCCGCGCTGGTGGCCGCCATCGAGCGCCGCCTGGGCGCTTCGCTTGGCCTGGGCCGCGAGAACCGGAACGAGGCTCGAACGCTCGACTACGACGCCGTGCGCCGCCAGTTGATCGAGGCCACCGAGAAAACCTTCGACGCCAAGGCTCAACGCGTCCTGGCCGACCTCGAGCGCGAAGTCAAATCCTACTTTGGCGAGACCCCGACCCGCTCCCAACTGGCCCGCGCCCTGTGGCAGATGCAGTTCGGGCGCGCCGTCACCTTCGACCAGAAGACGCACAAGCGCACCGAGATCGCCTTCCAGCGCCTGCACTACGTCTTCCTCGCCGCCGAGATGACGAAGGACTGGACGTCGCAGGAGTTGCAGGAAGAAATCCTGGCCCACCTGCGGGCGGCGATGCAGGCGCTGCTGCGCCTCTTTGGCCAGGCCGAATATCGCGCGCGCACCGTGGGCGGCGTCACCCCTACCGAGACGCCGGAAGAGTTGGGCCGCCGCGCCAGCACCGACATCCTGCGCCAGCTCATGCTGCAAACCATTGGCAGCCTGTGGGTGGAGTATCTGACCTCTGTCGAGGCCCTGCGCACCAGCATCGGCCTGGAGGCCTATGCCCAGCGCGACCCGCTGGTGGCCTACAAGTCCAAGGCCACGGAGATGTGGAACGAGCTGCTGGCGAACATCCGCTCCGCCGTAGTCTCACGAGCGCTAGCGCTCCGCCCGCGCCCGGAGATCCTGCAGCCCCAAGCCACGCCGGACCGCGCTGCACCGCCTCGTGCCGCGCAGCCGCAGCCCGCTCTGGTCACCAACGGCGGCCCGGCCAGGGCTGAAGCCGCGTCCGCCGGCGAGTCGGTAGGAGCGCCCGCCGGAGGCCATGTCAGCAGCGGGAAGAAGAAGCGCCGACGGCGGTAGACAAACCTTGCCGCGCATAATCCCGCGCTCAGCGGCCATAAGCCTCTAATGGACACGCCTTCAGCTCGAAAGCAACCTGAGCTTCCCCGGATCGCGCCATTTGTCGGTTACGTCATAACCCCGGTGCGCGCTTCGCAGTGAAATGGCCTGGAGCTACCCAGACCTCGCCCGGCGGATGCGCGCGACCGGCATCGGCTTTGCCGGCCTGGAGGGCGCCTGGTGGCTGCCCGCCTGCGCGCCGTTCCCCCTGCCCGCCTCCGTCGGTCGCTCGCTGACCGAGATTGCCCACGCGCTGTTTGCGCTGTTCGATGTGCTTGCTGCCAACTACGGCGTCGAGCCGGAGTTGACGGCCCTGCTCGACTACAAGGCGCCCGCCCACCTGCGTGCCTTCACCAGCCGCGCGCCCGTGCTCTCGCTGCGCCCCGACTTCCAGCTCTGCGACACGGACGAGGCCGGCCTGCGCCTGGTTGCGACCGAACTGGAGATATGCCCCGCCGCGCAGGGCTTCGTCC
>JBBIQY010000075.1:0-20131 GCA_037442085.1 Anaerolineae bacterium | reverse complement strand
AGCCACCGGCCGTTCCGACCGAGGTCTGGATTAACCCGCCCGGGCCGGCGGAGAAAGCGAGGTCAGACACCGACGTGCTACAGTAAATTCCTCCCGGTGGTGTCCAAGACCCATTGACACACTCCGTTGTTCCAATGTGGGATGAATACGAGCGACAGGCCGTACGCGCCGAAGAAATCCAGGCCGGGACGCCAGTGCGGTTCTTCACCGACTTTATAGATTTCGTAGACAGGCAAGACCTGTGCGCCCACGGCCGTCGTCGCTGCACTGGCGAACACGAGGGTGGCGCCAAGGCGATGCGCCGCCGAGAGGGTATGCCATGCCCGGCTGTCGCGCAACTGGCGCACCGCATACGTCGGGCTCCCCGGCCCAGCGAAGATGAGATTGGCGTCAAGCAAGGGCCGAGTGAGAGCCGGATCATCCGGGCTGAAGGTGGTGCGGCGCTTGCGGGCCGGAACCACGACGACATCCGGCTGGTAGTTCTGAAGGCGCTGGCGCAGAAAATCGGCGACCCGGCCCGCGACCTGGGCCGAGTTCAACTCAAAACCGGCGGGCGTCTCCAGCACCGCCACGCGCGGAAGCCCGGTGAAGTGATTCGCCAGCGCCTCAAAGACGCGGCCTCCGCTTAGCGAGGTCTCGCCGGAGCCGAGGAGGGCCACTCGCCCGGGGCGTAGTTCAGGCATCGCGCGATTCCTGGCCGGGCATCGGACTACGGATGAAACAGCTTCTCCCCGGCGCGGATGGAAACTCTGACACGGTTCTCGCGCGGGGTAATGGGACATGCCCAGCGGTCGTTGTATGCACAATACGGATTGTAGGCCAGGTTGAAGTCCACGAGGAACCTGCCATCGCCCATCGGCTCTGGTTCGAGGTAGCGGCCCGCGCCGTAGGTTTCTGTCCCAGCGAGCGAGTCCACAAAGGGCAAGAAGTAGCCGTGCGGGCCGGCGTAAAGGATGAGTTCGGCTTCCTGATCATCCATCCTGAACTTGAACTTGCCGAAGCGGGTATAGGTCTGGACGCCGCCCGTAGTAGTCGGCATCTGGATGACGGTCTTCTGCGAGAATTCGTCAACGATCACATTAAGGCGCAAGACCGGGTTTTCAGGGAAGTAGCTCAGGCCCGTGAAGCGCCGCTTCTGCTCGGGCGTGAGCGGACTTTGCGGATGCGCCGCGAAGAAGCGGTCTTTCTCGGCGCGGAAGGCTTCGAGTTCGGTCATAGGTTGCTCCTAAACCGTCCTTTTCCATGCGCGGGGCGAGTCTACAATCGTGCCTGGCTCGGTCGCCTCGGTAAGCATAGACAAGGCTTCTGCGATCACGCCGCGCTGGGTGTCCACATCGCCCGCCGGGCCGAGCGGCGCGCCGAACGGAAACTTGACAAAGAGTGATCGCGGCGGTTTGACGTTCTGCGCCACTTCGCGCCGCATGATGATGCATACGGTCGCGATCCCGGCTTCTTCCATAACTCGCGCGATCAGTCCCACGGACTGCTGGCAGATGGGTCAACAGGGCACGAGCAGGGCGGCCTGCGCGCCCGCTTCCTGTAACCGCTTCGCGGCGGCGGGGGCGGTGTCTTTCATCAGTTGCCGCGGCTGCGGCAGAAAACCGGAGAAACTGATCGCTGGATTCACAAACCGCCCGATGACGCGGTCGGCCTCCAATGCACGCAGGTGGCTGAGTGGAAAGCCGGCGTTGGCATCTTGCGCCACGTGCGCGTGGTCGTAGTGCGTGTGAGCAAAATCCAGCATGGCGGGCAGTGTGTCTGTTGGGATTTCTTTGAACGACGGGTCGCCGTAGTAGTTAGCGGCGTCGAACGGGCAGTCCACGCCGCGCCGGTAGGCGCCGCACGTGCCGACGAGGGCGAGCGCGGTTTCACCGAGCGGTTGCCGGAGCGTCGTCCACGGCGCGGACTCATTCACGACCCACTCGAAGTGGGGATCCCACTTCTCGCGCACGTTGTTGTAACTGCGCTGCAAGGCTTCGGTGTTGATCATGGTCGCGGGTCTCCCTCGGTGATCAGCGTGGGAATCAGGCGGTGCAGTTCAAAGTCCTCTGGCAAACCGCGGAGCCGGGCCGTCAGCGGCCGCACCTCGCCCAGGTCCTCGAACAGCGCGCAGGCATTCGCATCCTTCAAGATGGCGTGGCTCACGATCACATCGTTCCCTTCGGCCAGTTCGCTCAAACGCGCAGCGATGTTGACGGTCTTGCCGAAGTAATCCAGCCGTCCGTTGAGCGTGACGACGAGGCACGGCCCGGCGTGCAGGCCGACCTTGAGCTTCAGCGCGTCATCACCCTTCAGCCCGGCGCGCGCGTTCAGGCGGCCCAGCCCGGTGAGGGCGTCACCGATGGCGTGCAGTGCCTCCAGCGGATCGCCAAAGACGCCCATCACGCCGTCGCCGATGGTCTTCACCGCTGTGCCGTTGTGCCGCGCCGCCGCGTCGAACAGCACTTTGAAATGCTCACACACCCAATGGTACGCCCGCGCGTCGCCGTATCTCTGATAGAAAGCAGTTGAGCCGCGCAGGTCGGAGAAAAAGACGGCCAGCTGCTTGACGCCTAGCGAGCGGCCCTCAGCCAGCACCTCATGCGCCAGCAGTTCTCGGAAGGTCGGCAGGTTGATCAGCGCGAGGGCCGGAACCTGGCCGTAGCGGGCGTTGACCAGCTCGCGAAAGACCGGATCAACGCGCGCGGTCGGGGAGAGGCGGCGGAGGTTTTCGTTGATGGAAACGGCCACCACGATCTCCTCATCCAGGTAAGCCTCAAAGTCGTGATCGCACTGCGCGCAATGATGCAGCTGAGTCACGCCATCGAGCGAATCAGCCGCGCGCTCGTAGTAACGGCAGATCGGGCAAATCGTCTGCCAGGTCAGTTCAAACAACCCTTCAGCCGCTCCGGCGACGATGAGCATGAGCATCGTCCGCTCGTCCAAGCCGAGGCGCTCGGCCCAGTGACGCGGATTGACCCGGTACAGTTCGCGGTCAGCCGCCTGGGTCAGAAAGCGGCTCAGGGCGTCCCGTTGGGCCGAGTCGAAGCCGTGCCGTTCCAGCCGTTCGACGGATTGACGCAGGCGGCGCGCAGACCGAAAATCGAAGACGCTCATCATCACAGTTCTCAGGGAACACGTCCCCGACGGGCGAATAGAATGAGGGCCGGCCACGCATGAACTCACTGTGGCGGAGCGACCGGCAAATGTTCGGCGCCGGGTCTGTCCGCAAATTCGCGCAGAAGTTGCCGAAGCGACGTGTGGTTGAGTGGATCGCGGCGGTCAGCCCAATGCAGGATACGCTGAATCGTTCGATCCGCTCTAACGGCCAGCACCAACGTATGTCCGCCCGCGCCGATGCAGCGATACGCCGCGCCGCTGGGATCGGCCAGGACTGTGTATTCCAGGCGCGGCCTGGCGCTCACGAGGAAGGCCGCCAGTGTCTCCGGCTGGTCGCGCACCAGCGTGACGGCTCCGACGCCGGCAGCTGCCAGCTCGCGCCAGTGCCGTTGAAGCCGGTAGAGTTGACTCATGCAGTCCGGACACCATGTGCCGTGCAGGAAGCTTACGAGCGTGACCCGAGAACCCAAGTGCGCCTCCACGGAAGTCGGAGCGCCGGAGGCGGTCAGCGCTTTCAGTTCGGGAAGAGGCTGACCCGGTTTGAGGAGGTTCGACATCTCACACCTCGCGCAGCGCCTGCACGAAGGTCTCGTAGCCAGGCTCTTCTTGATGTTCTGGCCAGCGGGCGAACCAGCGGACGACTCCCTGCCGATCGGCAATGATGGCGACCGTATCACCCCCGGCGGCAATCCTCTGGTAAGCCAGGCGTTTGGGGTCCGTCAGCACGATATAGTCCAGCGATGGAACAACGCTGGCCAGAAAGGTCGTGAGCGCCTCCAGGTCATCGCTGGTGATGACAACGATATCAGCCCCGGCCGCGAGCAGGGCGGGCCGGTAGCGTTGCAGCAGATGGTACTGCCCCACGCACTCCGGACACCACGTCCCATGTAGAAAATACAACAGCGTGCTGTGCTGGCCCAGGTGCGCCTGCACGGTCGTGGCTTTGCCGTCGGCGGCCAGCACGCTCAGTTCCGGCAACGGCTGACCGATTTGAAGTCTCCGATCTGCCATCGGGCTACCCTACTTTCTTCAGATATTCCCGGATTGCGAGCGCCGCCGTCGCGCCTTCGCCCACGGCGGACGCCGCCTGCTTGGTCGAACCCGCGCGCACGTCCCCGGCGGCGAACAGTCCGGGCAGCGAGGTCATCAGCGCCTGGTCGGTGACGACGAAGCCGAACTTGTCCAGCTCGACTTTGCCTTTTACCAGATCGCCGTTGGGCGCGAGGCCGATGAAGACGAACACCCCATCGTAGCGCCACTCCTTCAATTCGCCAGTCGCGCGATCCTGCACGATGACGGCTTCCAATTTGTGCTTGCCCCTGAACTCCTTGACAGCGTGATTGACCGTGACCGTCATGTTCGGCTGCTCGGCCACTTTCTCCTGCAAGATCTGGCTGGCCTTCACCTGCGGCAGAAACCCGACGATGTCCACCCGCGACGCGAACTTCGTCAGGAACAAGCCTTCTTCAAAGCCGCTGTTGCCCCCGCCGACGACCAGCACTTTCCTGCCCCTATAAAAGGCGCCGTCGCACGTCGCACAGAAGTGAATGTTGATGCCGATCAGGTCGTCCTCGCCCGGCACGCCCAGTTTGCGATAGCGCGCGCCCGTAGCGAGCAGCACGGCTTTCGTGCCGTACTCCGCGCCGTCGCCGGTGGTGACACACCAATACGGCCCATCGGGCGAGAGATCGGTGACGTTCTGCGCCTGCATGATCTCGGCCCCGAAGCGGCGCGCCTGCCGCGCCAGCCGCTCGGCGAACTCCGCGCCGGGGACGCCCGCGTCGAAGCCGGGGAAGTTGTCGAGCATCTGCGTGATGCCGGCCTGCCCGCCCAGCCCGGCTTTCTCGATCACCAGCGTGTCCAGCCCTTCGCGGGCCAGGTACAGCGCGGCGGTGAGGCCCGCCGGGCCGCCGCCGATGACGATGGAGTCGTAGAACGCGCGCCGGGCTTTTGTTTGCAAGCCCAATTTCTCGGCCAATTCTGCATTCGACGGCTCAACCAGCCTCGAGCCGTCGGGGAAGACGATGGTGGGGATGATGCGCTTGCCGCCGTTGACCCGCTCGACGAACGCCATGGCTGCGGCGTCCTGCTCGATGTCAATGTTGACGTAGGGCACGCGCTGCTCGCCGAAGAACTGCTTGGCGCGTTTGCAATCCGGGCACCACACTGTGCTATACACGATGATCTGGTCTGACTTCTCTTGCTCCATCCATTTCTCCTTCAAGCTATGCGGATGATGGTATCTTCGGCGAAGAGCGGGCCGATGTCCAGCCCCAAGCGCCGGTAAAGTTCCGGCGGCACGCCGATATCCGCGAGATAGAGATCGCCAACGAAGGGCCGGGCCGCAGGGGCCAGCAATCCCGTTTTGGGAAGGGCCAGAGTGAGCGTGGCCGAGGCGCGAATGCAGGGGTGACCGGGAAGGCCGGTCGTAGTATCGAGGCCGGAAGGCGTGTCCAGCGCTAGGACGGGGCGATTCGCTGCGTTCGCGTGCTCAATCCACTCGGCGGCTGGCCCGCGCGGGCTGCCGGTCAGGCCGTAGCCGATGAGGGCATCCACGATCAAATCGGCCCACGCAAGGTCAGAGTCATTGTCATGCGCCAGCCCCATCGCTTGCAGGATTCGCCATTGGTGCGCCGGAATATCCTTCAGCCGCTCCGGGGCGCCGACGAATTTGACGCGCACATCGGCGCCTCGATTGTGCAGATGGCGGGCGGCGACCATCCCGCCGCCGCCGTTGTTGCCTGCGCCGCACAACACGACGATCCGGCGGCCCGCGAGTTGACCGTTCAACACCCGCCGCGCGAGTTCGGTCAGGCTGCGCCCGGCGTTTTCCATCATCTGGATCAACGCGATTCCATACGTTTCAATCATCAGCCGATCCACCTCGGCCATCTGCGCAGTTGTGAGAGATGGTATGCTCTGCATTATCGCTTGGGCTTTGACTGAAAACTCCGCATCGCCGAGACGCTGGACAGCGTGGAAACGGTGTAAGGCACGAGAACGGTCAGGCCCATCTTGAGCAGCCGCGCCATGTCCACCTCGCCGCGCATGATCGCATCACCGTGGTTGATCGTGATCATGATCGCGCCTACGACCACCGCGTACAGCAAGGCGCGGCGAACGACGGGTTTCGATAAGCACAGACCAAACCACTCGGGCATGGCATGTCGGGCCGACGTTGACATGTCTCATGCCAGGCCAAGAAGCCACATCAGCCCGGCCCACGATCCCCAGTTTAACCTCCGGAGCACATCGCCTGGCCGGGGCTCAACCAGCACCGTACCATTGGGGAAGACGACTGTTGGCACGGAGAGATGACCGCGCGCGAGCCGCCGCAATTCGTCGCGGAAGCGCGGCTCGCCCTGATGGACGTCACGCCATTCAAAATCCACGCGGCGCTGGTTCAACACCTCTTCCAGTTTGAGCGCCAGGCTGCAAGCGTGATGCCCATAAACGATCAGCCGAGCTGGGCCGCCAACGTAGTCCATAAGCTCTTCACTCCAATCAATGAGGATCAGGGCTAGCAGCCGCTCCATTGAGTGGCTGCCCAGCCGGGCCACCAGCGCCGGGCGATAATCGGTTAGTCAAACCGCAAGACCCGGATGAGGATCGGCCAGAAAATGCGGCCCCCTCGATACCGGTCGCATTCGCCAGCGTGGCGACGCCGAGCGCGACCGGGGACATGAACCGGCAGGGGATCCAATTCATCGTCTCGCCAATACCCCTTCACACCTGTAACACCGAATCTTCACTGCCGAAAGGATTGGGAGCGTATTCATCTGCCGCCCAGTCATTTTCCCAACGTGTCCCATCCAGCAGATATCGGAAACGGTAAGCCCGCCCCGGTTCAAGGGCGAGGGTCAACGTGAAACTGCCGTCGGCCTGTCGCTCCATCGGATGAGTCGCTACATCCCAGCCGTTGAACTCGCCGCACAGGCAAGCCGCCTGGGCCACGACTTCTGCCGGAAGCTCAAAAGCCACTTGACATTCCTGGCCGTCATTGGAATACGTTTTCTTGAGCATGTCGCCTCTCCTGCGAATGAAACACCCGCTGTTTGAAAGGGGCCAGGCCGGGCGGGGCAGCCCGGCCTGGCAAGACAGGCTGGCAGTAGTCGCGGTCAGATGAACAATCCGTAGACCAGCGCGACCACCAACCCGTAGAGGATGTGGCCAATCAGCCCGCCCATGAGGCCCATGACGCCGGCGTTCAGCATGAGCACGCCGGGCGCTTGCGTGGATCCGGCCTTGATCCCGGCGTGTAGCATGGGCATACCGCCCATCATCAGCCCCACGAGCAGGAAATGCACCGCGCCAAAGATGACGCCGCTCACCGGCGTGGCTGAGCCGATCCCCGCCGTCCATAGCGCGGTATAGATAATGGCGAAGACCACGCCGGCCATGAAGTGCATGACCCAGCCCAGGCCGACATTGCCCTCCTTGCTGAACATCGTGCCGAGCATCTCCCAGATCGCCATCTTGGGCATGCCCATGCGAGGCCCCATCGCCATTAACACGCTGATGACGACGGTTCCCGCTAAACCTGCCACGATTGCGCCGATGATATTCATGATATGCCTCCATCGAGTGAGTGTATGAAGAGCCAATTGCCCTTTCACCCGTATAGACGCGGAGTGGCGGATATTTCTTACGTTGTCGCGTCAGGCCGGGCAGGCGAGGCGCAACGACATATCAGCACCGCACGAGCCATTTCGGCGGTGCGCCAATCGCCCTCAGTGCAGGGGGTTACGTCGCAATGAGGATCGCTCCCACGGCCATGATTGCCGAGCCGGGCAGGCGGTTTGCCAGAACATGTTCATTCAAGAACAGCGATGACCACAGCACCGTCATCACCGCGCTCAGCCGGAAGAGAGCGGTGACGTAGCCGACGAGGCCGAGGCTGAAGGCCGTGTAGCCCAGCACCGGAGCGCCGCCCGCAATGCAGGCGGCCAGGAGCCATTCGCGGCGATGCAGCCCGAGTCTGCCGATAGCCTGCCGGCCCCGCGTCACCACAATTGGAGTAAGCATGAGCACGAGAAGTGTTGTGATCGCGAATGCGACGAAGCGTGGGCTTTCCGGGGTGGTGTGACGGATCGCAGTTTTCTCCAACAGGGGTGTGATGGCCCAAAGCAACCCGGCCAGCAGGACGAGCGCCACGCCGGGTTTCAGAGCCACCGATTTGACAGGCGCCCGCCAACTCGCGCCCGAGTGATTGAGCCAATACGCGCCGCTGACGACGAATCCGACTCCGAGTATGCCTCTGGTCGACGGCATCTCTCCCAGAAAGAGCGCCGCGATGATCAGGGTGAACACGGGGCTGAAGGTGAGCAGCGGTGTCACCAGCGAGGCGTCTTCCAGTTTCAGAGACTTGGCCGAGGCGAAGTGGGCCGCGACGTTCAACCCGCCGGCGCCCAAAGCACTGAGGAGGAACACCCCATCCACCTGTGGTAACTGTGGGGTGAGCGTGAAGGTGAACAGAGCAAGCAGAGGCAGGGCCAGGAGCGTGACGCCCCACACGACGCCGAGCGGCTCGGCGTCTTTGAGCATCCGCTTGTAGAGGATGGGGTTGAAAGAAGTCAGTACCGCCGCGCCCAGCGCGAACCAGACCCACATCATTCAATCGGCGCGCGGCTGGCCCGGCCTGGCCCAGTGTCGAAAAACCGATTGGGTCAAGAGTCGGCCAAGCCGGTACGCGTCGGCGACCGAGAGCGTGGTCGCTCCGGGATGCTCGGCCAGCCAGCCCGCCGCCGCTTCTGCCGAGTGGAAGAAATTCACGTAGTCGCAAAAGACGCGCCGCACGTCCGGTGAGGCTTCCGGCGCAACCAACGAGACGACAGCGCCGGGCGGCTCAACCTGTGTGATGCCTTCCGGCGTCACCGTCACCCGCACCGGCCGTCCAGTGGCCGCGCACGGCGACTCGACGTGAACGGTTTGCCCGACCAGCGCCGGGAACATCAGCGAGTCGAGCGCGCACCAGGTGTACAGGGTGCGGTCTTGCCGTTGGAACCGATGCGGGGTGGGCCGGATGGTCAGCCCCGCGCCGACGACGTTTCCGGTCTCGTCCCATTCGAGGCTGGGCCGTTGGCTGAGAAGGTCGAACGCGTCGTCACGCGCCAGCCCGAGCACACCCGCAACGCGCTCCGGGGACACTGGCTGTCCTTCGGCCAGGAGCAGGATGAGTTCACGGTAAAGGGCGTAACCTTGCGGGTTGAATCCCGCGCCCAGGCTGCTCTCCAGTACCGTTGCCAACTCTTCCATGTGGTGATGGGTTGCCACAAGTTGTCCTCTCAATTCATCGGCCTGGTTGGGGATAAAGACGGCGTTGCGCTGGACGTTGGCGGGTGGGCAGGTTGCGTGAACCATTTGAAGGCCAGCGCCAGCCCGCCGATGAAGGCGGCCGTCGCGATCGCCCCGACCAGAACGGTATTTTGAGCGAGCCATGTGCCAAAGGCCGTACCTGCCGTGAGCGAGATCAGCAACGGCACGGTGAGGGGCAGGTGACACGGACAGACGATGAAGGCGACGACGCCGGCAAGATAACTTCTGATCGTGCGCCAGGTCTTGAACACATCAATTTCCTTGTCGCTGACGGTTCGTTGCTGATTCGTGCGTTTCGATGACGCACGGTTCGCCGCCCATGCCCCAGTCGCCGTTCTTCACCTCTTCCAGGATCACCCAGGTGATGGGACGAATATCTTCGCCAACGACGGAAACAAAGGCGTCGGTCAGCTTGGCAATCACTTTGCGTTTCTGGTTCGGCGTCACACTCCCCTCGATAAGTTTGACACGGATGAGGGGCATGTAGATTTCTCCTTGTCGCTTCAACGTTCACCCGGCGCAACAACTCAACTTCGCCACGTCTTTCTCAAAGGCGAGCGTCGCCAGTTTCAATCCCTCGGCGTTGGTCAGGTAGGGGAACATCGTCTCGCGCAGTTCGCGCACCGTGATGCCAAACCGGATCGCCAGCACCGCCGTCTGGATCATCTCGCCCGCTTCGGGCGCGAGGATGTGCGCACCCAGGAGTTGATCGTTGGCGGCGTTGGCGACGAGTTTGATGAAGCCGCGCGTGTCGCGGGCGGCCAGCGCACGGGGAACGTGTGTCATTGGCGCGGTGCTGACGCGCACCTCATACCCCTGCTCGCGCGCCTGCGCTTCAGTCAGCCCGGCGCTGGCGATTTGCGGATCGGTGAAGGTGATACGCGGGATGTAGGCTGCATCGTAGGTGCGCCCGGCACTCGTCAACGCGTTCTCGGCGGCCAGTTGGCCGGAGTATGCAGCCACGTACACGAACATGTCCCGCCCGGTCACGTCCCCCGCCGCATACACAAACGGGTTGTGCGTTTGAAGTATGTCGTTGACCAGAACTTCACCGCGCTGGCCGAGTCTCACTCCGGCCTCCTCCAACCCCATGCCAGCCGTGTTCGGGCGGCGGCCTGTGGCGACGAGCAGTTGCTCAGCTTCAAACACAACTTCGGCATCATTCTTAATCCCGGTCAGGACGTAACGGCCATCGCGCCTTTCGACTTTGGTCGTCTTGAAGGCAGGCACAATTCGCAAGCCCTCTTCTTCGAGGTGTTCGGCCAGCGCGGCGCTGATGTCTTCGTCCTCAAATGGGGCGATGCGCGATAGGGCTTCCAGCATCGTTACGTATGTTCCAGCGCGGGCATAAATCTGCGCCAGCTCCAAACCAACCGCGTTCGCGCCGAGCACAATCATGGACTTGGGCAGTTCTTTCAGGTCGAGTGCGGACGTGCTGTCCAGATACGGCACGTCACTCAATCCAGGGATAGGCGGCGTCCACGGCTTTGCGCCGGTGGCGATCACAATTTTGCCGGGCGTGTAGGCTTTGCCGTCTATCTCGACCCCGTTTTGCCCCGTCAAACGGGCGCGGCCCTGAAGGTAAGTGATTTCCGGATAGGCCACCAGCACGTCGCTGTATTTCGCCTTCCGCATGTCGTTCACCAATTCATCTTTGTGGGCGATCACTTCCGGCCAGTTGATTCGGCCCGGCGTGGTATGCACGCCCCGGAAGCGGTGTTGTCCAGACAGATGATATAACTCGATTGAGCGGATCAGCGTCTTCGACGGCACACAGCCGACATTGACGCACGTCCCGCCGATGACACCGGCCTCGACGAGCGCAACTTTGAAGCCCAGTTCCGCGCCTTTGATGGCCGCCGCGAACCCGGCTGAGCCGCCGCCGATGACCATCAACTCAAACTGACTTTCGCCGCGCAGACCGTGCGGACTCAGACTGCCGACTGGCTTGCGAGATTTCAGTGTGAGCGCATAACCGGCCTCGCGCACGGCGGCGGCGAGGGCTTCAGCCTTCACCTTGGGCTCGGCCGTGACGGTGGCCCGCGCCGATTGCCAGCCCGGCACGTCGGCATCCTTTACACCTTCTACGCCTTGGAGCGCTTTCGTCACATGCACGGCGCACGACTCGCATGTCATCCCGCGCACGGTCAGCTCGAGTTCTTCCAGTTCAGGCATCGGATAGTTCTCCACGTTCAATCTTTACTTGTCCGCTCTCACGGTAGGTCTTGATCAAATAGCAAATGCAATGCTCGCCGCGCACATCGTCGCGAGGCAAGATGGCGCCTTCGGTCTGAAGCTGCTTGAGCGATTCGCGCAAAGCCAGCAAGTCGGCGATGCGGCGGTCAACCTCCGCCAGTTGCCGCCCGATGCCGTCCAGCACGCGCTGGCAGGGAGCGATGCCGTCGTCGCGCGCCACGAGTATTTCGGCCACGTCGGCCAGCGAAAAGCCCAGGCCGCGGACGCTGGCGATGAAGCGCAGACGCTCGGCATCGGCGGGCGAGTACTGGCGGTAGTTGTTGGCCGCCCGCCTCGGGTGCGGCAACAACTTGATGGACTCGTAGTAGCGGATGGTCTTGGCCGGGACCCCGCTTTGTTTAGCGAGTTCGTGAATGACCATCTTCCTTACTCCTGCGCATTCACTCTACACCTTCCAGCCGCTGGAAGGTCAAGCCTGGTCAAAAAAACCTCCCGAAGGCTTCGCTCGGGAGGTTTGGGGTCGGGGATGCTGAGTCATCTCAGGTTGAACAATGCCCGCATCTGCTCTTCTATCTCCACCACCCACAGCGACAGGTCGTTGCCCGCCGCCAACCGCGTGATGAGCGTCAGTTGCCCGCTCGCCAGCAGGTAGCCCACGCCAATCAACAGCAAGCCGCTGAGCAGGCTGGTGGTGTGAAGGTACAACGTGTGTCCACCGAGACGGACTTCAAAGCCTCGGCCTTTCAGGATGTCCCAGAAGCGGGTCCCGCGCCCCAACCGGCTGAAGAAGGTGGAGAGCAAGATGAGTGGCGCGCCCAACCCCAAGGCATAGACGAAAGCGAGTAACGCGCCCTGCGCAATGGCGATGCCCTGCGTCGCCAGCAGGGTCAGGATAGCGCCCAGGATCGGACCGACACATGCCGTCCAGCCGAGCGCGAACGTTGCGCCGTACAGGTACGAACCGGCCAGGCTCATCGCTGGGCGTTCTTGCAGTTGCAGACCGGTGAAACCCTTGCCCAAGAGACTCATCACGCCCAAAGCCATGATCACCAGTCCGCCCAGCAGGCTGAGTTGCCGCAAATTCTGGAGCAGGAGCAGGCTGAGAGCGGTGGCGCCCGCGCCCAGCACCGTCAGCGTGGTCGCCAGGCCCAGAAAGAACGCCACCGTCACTGAGACCACATTTTGCCTATGGGTCTGAACGCTGAACGCGAAGTACGCAGGGAGGATGGGCAGCGTGCAGGGTGAGAGAAAACTCAGCAGACCGGCCAGGAACGCGGCCGGCAGGAGCATAAGCAAGCTGGCGTTTGCCGCCGGAGAGGCCGTGCGCCCGCCGTTTACACTGAGCACGAGCGCAATCACGAGCGCCGCCGCGCCGATGACGCTGGCAGTCAGCCAAAAACGCGAAGATTCTCTTCGTGGTTGTGTTTGCGCTTCTTCCATTGCGAGAACTCTCTCAACTCACGGCTCCAACACCTGCACGAAGGCCGCCTCGAACTCATCTGCGCTCACCGGGCCAAGCCATTCTTTTAGCACGCTGCTGTCGGCGTCGAGCAGGAAGAACTGCGGCTGAACCCGAAAGCCGAGCTGGTCCTTGGCGGCGTCGTTCGCCGGGTCGTCAATATCCAGGTAGATAAAGTCAATCTGTCCAGTGTATTTGGCTTCCAGCCCGTGCACGACGGGCTTCATGCGGTTGCAGGTGATTCACCAGTAAGCAAAGAACTCCACCAGTTGTGGTCGGCCTGTCGCGCCCAGCAAGGCCACATCGCTGGGGTGAAAGTCATCTGATACGACCGCATCCGAGGCAGGCGCGTTGGTCGCGGGTGTGGCGCTCGCACAGGCGGCGAGCAGCAACGCCGCGCCGATGAATCCAAATGTCAGTGTTCGCATGTCGTTTCCTCGAACGCTGGGAAGATGTTTCACGGAGCGTCTCTCCGCTATTTGAAGACCAGGCTTATCCGGTGAAGGTGTTGGGCGCGAGCACGGGCACCGGGCAGTTGACGATGAAGCCGTCCGGGTGCGTGTCCGGCGTGCCGTTGAACTGCTCGACCTCGCCGGCGTTCAGTGCGGCCAGCACGTCGTCCTGCGATTTCAGCACGCGCGGCGTCTGGCCGTCTTTCCACTTCAGCGTGAAGTGATTCCACAGCGGGCTCCACACCGGGCTGGTCTGCGCCTGTGAATCGAAGATGGCGGGTTGGAAGCCCATCACCCCACTGCCAGGGATGCCGTTGGCGAAGACCCAAATCTTCGCCGTGCCTACAGCACCGTCGCTCTTCCACAAGTTCTGCACCGGCCCGGCGGCGGCCACCGCCATCATCGGCGCCATCGGCACAGCCGAAGTGTCAGTGACGATGTAGCGACTGCCGGGGAAGCATTCGTGAAGTTTGAACATGACGGTCATGTTGGTCGTGTCCACCGGCTCCAGGCATTGGCCCGTGCCCAGATATTCTTTTTTGTCTTTGTCCACCGCGAGTTCGCCGCCCGGCCACTTGACGATCGGGAAGTTGACGAAGATGGGCTGCGCCTCGATGGTCACGTCGCCGGATGCCTCGGCGGTCTTGAGTTTTTCTTCTGAGTCGTAGAGCGTGCTGCCCTTGGGCGTGACCGTGTGGAGCTGCCAGATGGGGCTGTAATTCTCCTGTGACGGAGCTGTGCTGAGAACGGGCAGTTGGTCAGGCGCGCCGCCTTCAAAGAGATAAATCTTCGAGGCCACGCCCGGCACGGACTGGACGCCGTTCAGCAGCGGCACCCACACCAGTTTGTTCGCCGCGGCAAAGGCTTTGTCCGACGCATCGGTGCGGATGAAGTAGGCTTTGTCGCCATTGACGAACCCGGCGTGCAGCCTGAACTTGACGAAGCCGAAGCGTCCGGGCCAGTCGCCTTTGAGGGCGAAGTCCAGTACGTCGCCCACGATGGCGCGGGGTGTGTCGGCAGGCGTCGCCGTTGGCGGCGCGGCAGTGGGGGCGACTGTGGCCGGCGCGCCGCAGGCGGCGAGCGCCGCGGCTCCGACGCTCACACTGCCAAGGCGGAGAAAGTCGCGGCGAGATAGAACATGACGTTTCATTATCTTCTCCTTTGCATAGAGGGAGGTTGGGAGACCTCTCCGTATAGACAACACGACGTAGCGATTTCTTACCTGGGTCGGGAGGGCGCGCTCGTCAGCGCCGCTGAATGGTCCGGTGGAAGGCGCTTACGGGCCTGCCTTTGCAGCCACGATGAGGGCATAACCGAGATTGTCCGCCCGCACCGCGTTGGCGGCAGCGCGCGCGAGTGCTTTAGCCTGCTCAAAATCCGCGTTGGGCAAATGGAGCTTCCCGAGATTCACCAGCAACTCGGCACCCAGCAGTTTGCTGCGAATGGTGTTGACCAGCTCGCTCAGGGCGTGATTGTGTGGCTCAACGCGTATGTCGGTGAAACCGGCGCGGCGCAGATAGGCCGCGTACTCGTCAACCGGCTGCGCGTCAGCAAGGCACGCGACCCATGCCAGCAAAGAGTCGAGTTCTTTGGGCAAGGGGCCGGAGCGGGCGAGGTCGCTGAGGCCCACGCGCCCGCCCGGCTTCAATACGCGCGCGAATTCCGAAGCGGCGGTGTGTTTGTCGGGGAAGGTGCAAAAGGAACACTCACAGACGAGCGCATCGAACTCAGCCTCGGCGAAAGGGAGCGACTCGGCGTCGCCGTGTTTGAAGCGCACCCGGTCGCTCGCGCCCGCGTTCACCGAGGCCACAATCGCGTCTTCGACTGATCGGGCGCTGAAA
This sequence comes from Anaerolineae bacterium, assembly GCA_037442085.1. Lineage (GTDB taxonomy): Bacteria > Chloroflexota > Anaerolineae > Anaerolineales > UBA6663 > JANWXR01. The sequence continues at coordinate 4,769 of JBBIQY010000075.1, read as the reverse complement.
TCGACGCCCACCACTTCACAGCCAAAGCGTTGCGCGATGTGAATTGCGCTTGTTCCCTTGCCGGAGGCGACATCGAGCACACGGGCATGTGGCCCGAGGTCGAGCAACGTTCCTAACCGCTCCGTCAGCGCCAGGCCGCCGGGGTGGAACGAGTCGCCGAGCAACAGCCGCGTCCAATCGCTCTCGTACAGGTTGGCGCAACACGCTTTGAGCGTCGCGGCGGCTGTGGTTTGGGTCGGCGCGGTCATCCCGTTTTCCCGTTCTGCCCGAAGGTGAAGGTGAGCGGCTTCGACGTGTAGGGCCGGCTCTCACGCCTGGCGCGTTCGCGCTCGCGCTGCCGCTCCGTCAGTTGAACACGCGCTTGCTGGCGGTAGCCCACGTTGTTGTAGGCGCAGAATGGAATCTGCTTGCCGTCCGGCAGCAGAATCTCTTTGCAGCACTTCATCAGGTTTTTCTGGTTGAACGTCCAGGGGTCCATGAAATCCTGGAGCATCACCATGAAGATGCGGTTGGTCAGCGCGCCGAGGTCGAGGCCGCCGTCCGGCAGGCCGCACGCCGCGCAGGAGAGCGCGAAACTTTGTGACGCCTTCTCCGAGCCGGGCACGGCGGATGATGACCACAGCGATTCGAGCGCAGCCTGGAGTTCGCCTCCGAGGTCAGGCAGGATGCGGTTGGTGATATAGTCGAGATAATCTTCCACATTCAGCACGCGCGTCAGCGGCAGAACCGCGTCGCCGTCCACGTACGCATACGTGACCGAATTGCAGGTCGGGAAGCAGCACGGCACCGGCACGAAGTCGTTGACTTTGAACAGTCCGGCGGTCTGTGCTTCCATCAGCTCGAGCACGTCGGGGATGGTCATGCGCTGGAGCGGATTGTGCGCGCCGTGTCGCCCGGCGTGAAAGGCGGGCTGGAAGTTGACGCCGAACACCGCCGGATGCTCCAGCCCGAACTTGACGATGCGGCCAATCTCATGCTCGTTCACGCCGCGCTCTATGGCCGGGACGAGGATGACCGGGCAGCCGATGGAGGCCAGCCGGTCGAGCGCGCGTATCTTCTCTTCCAAAATGCCCGGCTCGCCGCGAATGAGGCGATACGTCTCCGAGTCGAAGCCGTCGAACTGGAAGTAGATGGCGGGCTTTACTTCGGCCAGTTCGGCCAGGAAGGCATCGTCGTAGGCGATGCGTTTGCCGTTGGTGTTGAGCATGACGTTCTTGATGCCACGTGCGAAGGCGGCCTTCATCATGGGGATGATGTGCGGGTGGATCGTCGGCTCGCCGCCGGAGAACTGCACGACTTCCGGATGGCCTTCGGTCGCCACGAAACGGCCAAGAATGCCTTCCACTTCTTCGAGCGTGAGGTTGAAGCCCGGCCCGGCTTCGGCGAAGCACAACGGGCAGTCCATGTTGCAGGCGCTGTTCACTTCGATGATGCCGAGGCAGGCGTGCTGCTGATGGTCGGGGCACAGGCCGCAGTCGTGCGGGCAGCCGTTTTTGATTTCCGTCGTGAATTGCAGTGCAATGGTGCCGGGCTTGTTGAACCGGGCGTTGGCGGTATACATCTGCGCGTCGCCGTAAACAAGGGCTTCAAACAGGCCGTGTTCCGGGCAGCGCTTGCGCATGAACACTTTGCCATCGCGGAGGAGGATGTGGGCGTCAATCACCCGCTGGCACTGTGGGCAAATACTCCGTGTGAGTTCGTAGAACACGTAGTCGGCGTCTTTCTTCGGCGGCGCGAGAGCAGGGCGAACAATTGTGGCAGCGGCCGTAGTCATGCGTTGGCTATTCCTTTGCCCGCGCGAAGCGTGTCGGTGCTTTGGGCTACTCCCATAGACGCGCCGGGCCGCCGATTTCTTACCTGCCAGAGCATGTATAATGCCGCCAATGACGAAGCGAACTAACGAGCAGTGGATATCCGATCTGCGCGCGGGTGGGTCCCGGCGCGAAACGGCGCTGGCTGACCTCCGCGCGGAAATCTTGTACGGGCTGCCGTTTGCGCTCCATAACTGGCTTGCGCCGGACGACCCCCACTTCTCCGCCCTGACAGAAGAAGTGGCGCAGGAAACGCTCCTGCGCGTGCTGGCCCATCTGGACTCGTTTGAGGGCCGCAGCCAGTTCGCCACCTGGGCGCACAAGATCGCGGTCCGGGTGGCGCTCACAGAATTGCGACGGCGCAAATGGCGCGAGATTTCGCTGGAGAGTTTACTGGAAGGCGAGACGGACAACACCGCGCCGCGCCGGATGGCGCGCAACGCGGCCGCCATCAGCCCGGAGCGGATCGTAGAAAAAGCCGAGTTGCTGGCGCACGTGCGGCGAATCATTGACGAAGAACTGACCGACCGACAGCGCCGGGCGATGACGGCTGTGGTGCTCAAGGGGATGCCGCTGGAAGAAGTCGCGCGGCGGATGGGCACGGAACGGAATGCGTTATACAAGCTGCTGCACGATGCGCGCGTGCGCCTGAAGCGCCGCCTGGCGCGGGACGGGTTGGTAGTCGGCGAAATGCTCGCGGTGTTTGAGCAGGAGTAAGATGCGCGGCCTATCGCGCGTCTATGTATGAGAGAAGGAAAGTCTTCATGAACTTCTTTGATCAACTCAAACACCTGCTCCAGCGCTGGAGCCGAGGCCAGCCGCGCGCCAATGGCGCCTCGCCCGAGGCCCTGGAGAAAATGGTGCGTGCGCTTGAGCAAACCCGCGACGTGGAGATCACGTGCGATGAGGTGCTCGCCGTGCTGGATCAGGTGGCCGAGGCCATGCTGCGGGGCGAGGATGTGGCGCGCCTGATGCCGCTGGTTCAGCACCACCTGGACACGTGCGCCGATTGCCGGGAGGAATTGGAGGCCTTATTGCGTATCCTGCGCGCTTCACCGGCGGCCACGTAAGAAATCCGCCGCGTCCGGCGTCTATAAGACGAGCCGGACGAGCGATAGACAGGTGATGTCATAGATGAACCCCGGCTCAGGCCGGGGTTTGTACTTGTCCGGCACAACCCATCATCGCCTCGCCCCTATGCTGCACATCGGCGACACCGCCCCCAACCTGACGCTGGCCCTGGTAGACGGGCGGCCCATTCCGCTATCGGAGTTTTGGCGGGGTGGACCGGCCGCTCTGCTCGTCTTCCTCCGGCACCTGGGCTGACTGCCCTGCCGCGAGCACGTGGCGCAGTTGCGCCAACATTCCGCCAAGTTCGAGTCGCTGAATGCGCGCGTCGTCATCATTTCGTTCGGTTCGGCACTTGGGGCGCAGACCTGGCTGCAAGAGACCGGCGCGCCGTTCACACTATTGCTCGACCCGGAACGCGCCGCCTACAGTGCCTACGGCCTTGAGCATTCGTGGACTCGCTCATGGGGCATGAGGGTCTGGCTTCGGTACGCGCAATTGCTGCTGGCGGGCCGCCCGTGGCGCGGTATTCAAGGCGACAGTGGTCAATTGGGCGGCGACTTCATCGTGGATACCAACGGTATCATCCGCTTGGCTTACCGCAGCCATGATCCTACCGACCGACCGTCAGTGAGCCAATTGCTTGCCGACCTCGCTAATTGTTCAACGACCAATCGTAAGGCTGAAACCGGATAGTTGGCTTGCCCCGTAATACATACTCCCGTTCGGCCCCATCAGCCAGATAGTCAGCAATGAACTTCAACAGTGGACGCTTATCGCCCAAAGCGAAGGGACGGCCCCCAAAGTCCGGCGCATACCATTGAAAGATCCGCGACAGCCGGACTTGGCCCGCCGCGCGGTCTATTTCGACGCCGCCGTTTTGGATGAATGCCCGCGCCGCCATATCCAACTGCTCGTCAATATGCGCCGCGTCGTAGACACCGATGGGCGGGCAGGAGCGCGCCGCGCATACCAGTGCAAAGTGGATGCGCGGCTCGAGCCGCTCAAGGCTGTATCGGCAGCGGAGGTCATGCGCTCCAAAGTGATGGCCGGGGATGGCGGGGTGGGGAGCGTTCGCGCGCAGGATGCCATACTCAATGTCGAACGCGCAGTAGCGCTGCCCGCCGATGTTGTACGCCGCCCGCCAGAAGAAGCCCGGCGCTTCATTGACCGAACGCTCCACGCCAAATTGAATCACCGCATCGACGATGAGGGCGTTGTACAGATTGATCCAGAACGCGAGGCGCTCCGCACGACTGACGAGCGCCTCCGGGTCGAAGGATTGCAGGCGGCGGGCGCATCGGCCATACTCGGCGTAGGCCGAGCTGGCGCACAGGCGGGTATAGTCCACCCGGCGCTGCGCTGTGTCGTAGGCCTCAGCCTTCAGCACGTTGATGATCCGCCGCAGGTCGGCGGCCAGCGGGACAGACGCCATGACGCCATCCGGCTCAAGGCCAGCGTTCAGAACGAAGTTCGGGGGAATTCCGTACCGCAGCAGAAGCAAGCGATGAATGAGCCGCATACTCCTATGGACGCGGCGAGCGGCCCATGTCTTACCCCGCCGACGTAAGAATCTGACCGACGATTGCGTCTATGTGATAGCAAGCCGTACTGTACCCCCTGAGGTCACCATGCCTGACTCTGATTTGCTCGCGCGCTATAACTACGACGAATTCATCTCGACCAAGTTTGAACCGTGGCTCAACTTCGGCGCCAGCCCGCCGCTAGCGTAACTTTTGTGCAATCAGTGCCCGAATCGTTGAATCAGATGCGATCTTGCACAGTTCAGTCCACCGCGGGTAGCCTCTCGGGCGGAGGTACTGCCTGTGATAACTGGTTCTTCGGACTGGCCGATGGCAAACACGCAACATGGAGTGCTGGTCGCCTTTG
>JBBIQY010000074.1:0-20134 GCA_037442085.1 Anaerolineae bacterium | reverse complement strand
GCCGCCGAGGCGATCCGCGCCGCCGCTCTGGCCGAGCACGCCGCCCTCTTTGCCGAGCAGGAGGCCGAGTGGCAGGAAAAGCTGGCTGTGCTGGAGCAGGGCCGCGACCACTGGCGCGCGGAAGCCGAAGCGCTGCGAGCACAGCTCCAGTCGCTGCAAGAGAAAATCGAAGAGGGCGAGCGGCAGCAATTCATGCTGGCCAGCGAGCTGGAGCCGCTCCGCGCCAACGTTCAAGCCTTCGGCGCCCAAACAGTGGAACTTCAACGGCTGCAGGTCGAGTTGGAGCAGGCCCGCGCCGAATTGGAAACAGCACACGCCGCAATCCAGGAAGCACAAACTCAGCTCGCCCTGAGCCGCCAGGAGTTGGAAACCGTGCGCCAGGAAGCGGCTGCCCAATCCGACTCCGACCAGCGCGCGCTGACCGAACTGCACGCCCGCCTGGCCGAGGCGCAGCGCGAGCTTGAAGTGCTGCAACACCACGAGGCCGAACGCCATGCTCAGGCCGAGCGCCTCATTGCCGAACTGGAAACAGCGCGTTTCCAGCAGGCGCAGGCCGTGACCGCCCAGGAGCAGCGCGAGCAGGAACGCCAGGCACAATTGCAGCGGCTGCAAGACGAGCTGCAGGCACAACTCACCGAGGCCCAACACCGTCAGGCCGACGCCGCCGAACGCGAGTCGGAGCTGCGCGCCGAAATCGCCCGCTTGACGGCTGAAGCCGAGGCCGATTTGCGCCAGCTCCGCGAGCGCGTGACGACTCAGGAAGAACTGCTCGCTACCTGGCAACTGGATTACGGCGTCGCCCTGGAGCAGGAGAAACGCCTGCGCCAGGCGCTCGAAGCCGCGCTGGCCGATATTGCCCGCCTCACTGCCGAGCTGGCCGGGGCGCAGGCCGAGCTGACTGAAGCGCGCGCTACCATCGCCGATCTTTCAGAGCAAGCTGCACGCCTCGCCGAGGCTCGTGCAGAAGTGGAGCAGTTGCGCCGACAGTCCGCCGCCGCCGAGTTAGCCCTCGAGGAAGCACAGAGCGTCCTGCAGGCCCGAGACGCGGAGCTGGAAGCGGTCAAGCAAAACCTGAACGTCACGCTAGCCCAGGCCAGCCGCTTCACCACCGTTCAGCCCGAACTGGAACAGCTTCGTTTGCAACTACGCCAGGCGCGCGCCGAACTCGAAACGGCTCAGAATCACCTGACCGTTCGTGACCAGGAACTGCGCGACTTAAACGGCGTTCTGGCCGAATTGTCCAAGCAGACGCAGCAACTGACGCAACTGCAAAAACAATTGGCCGAGACGGAGCGCGAGCTAGCCAAGGCGCGGGCGCTGTTCCCTTCCCAGATCGAAGGCAGCCCACGACCCTTCCTGCCTGCCGCTTCACTGGAGATTATCGCCTCGCTCAGCCAGGAACTGCGCCAGCCGATGTCGGCCATCGTCGGTTACTCCGAGCTGCTGCTCGGCGAATCGGTCGGCATCTTGGGCGCGCTGCAACGCAAGTTCCTCGAACGGATCAAGGCTTCCTGCGAACGGATGCAGACTCTGCTGAACGATCTGATCAATATCACGGACATCGACTCGGGCATGCTGCAACTCATGCCCGAAAGCGTGGATATGCTGAGCGTTATCGAGGACGCCATCATGAGCTGTGGCGCGCAGTTCCGCGAGAAGGGCATCAACCTGCGGCTGGACGTGGCCGACTCGCCGCCCACCCTCAGCGCCGACCGCGACGCGCTGCATCAAATCGTCCTGCATCTGTTGAGCAACGCCGGCAATGCTTCCGGCGTTGATGGCGAGGTTCTGCTCAAGGTGCGCGAGGAAATCAGCCCAGCTTACAACGGCCATCCGGGCAGCGCGCTGCTCATCTCGGTACGCGACTCCGGCGGCGGCATTGCCCCAGCCGACCAGCCGCGCGTCTTCAACCGCTTCTGGCGCGCGGATGCGCCGCTCATCGCCGGCTTGGGCGAAACCGGCGTCGGCCTGTCCGTGGCGAAAGCTCTGGTCGAGGCGCACGGCGGACGCATCTGGTTCACCACCGAGCCGGGCAAGGGCAGCACCTTCACCGTCCTTCTGCCGACCGATCGCGCCGCCGACGGCGCGCCTCTGCCGACCCCCTAGAGCCCAACCGCGCCCGGCGCAGGCAATGCCTGCGCCGGGCGCGGATCAACTATCCAGGGCGCTAATCGTCTCGCACCATCGTGTGCACGCAAAAGATGTCAGTGACAGCCGCATCCTGAGCGGAGCGGGCTGCTTTTGCCCGCGCAGTCGAAGGAGCGGCTGACAACCTTTGCGTGCACACCGCACCATCCCTCCATTTGCTTTCTGCCCAACTTCGAATAGGATAGTCGGCCAGTCAGCTTATGGCCGACCAATTGCCGCTCTTCTCCACGCCGCCCAACGAGACCAGCGCCCACCATGACCGCCGCCCGGCTAATGGACTAAAGGCCAGCGCTTCGCTCAAGACCGGCATCGTCGCCTGGTGCGAGCAACTGCGCAAAGACGGCGCACGCGAGAACACGGTGAAGTCCTTCGGCGGTGACCTGAACCTTTTTGCCGCTTTCACTGGCGCCGGCAAGAGCCTGAACGCCATCACCACCCGCGACCTGGAGCGCTGGCTGGAGGCGCAACGCGTCAGCGGGCGCAGCCCCAAGACCTACTCGCGCCGCATTACCTCGCTCAAAGCCTTCTTTCGCTGGCTGGAGAGCGCGGGCATCCTGACGAGCGATCCCGCCGCGCCGATCATTCAGCACACCGTGCTTAGCCCCCTGCCCGTCATCCTAACCGACGCCGAGGTCGAGCAGGCGCGCGACGCCGCCCGCCAGCTCTGGCACAACGCCGAAAAGCCGGACATCCGCCCTTACCTCCTGTTCACTCTGCTGATCCAGACCGGCATCAAAAAAAGCGAGTGCCTGGGGCTGGAGCTGAACCATGTGGACGCTTCCAATCCTGCCGAGCCGGTGCTGTGGATTCGCTATAACGAGACGCGCAGCCGCTACAAAGAGCGCAAGCTGCGCCTCGACCCCGACTGGTTGACCGTGTACGAGGCGTATTTGGCCGAGTACCAGCCGCAACAAAAGGTCTTCCCCTACTCACCGCGCCGGCTGGAATACTTGTTGGAGGATGTGACCCTCGCCGCCGCGCTCGACAAACACATCTCGTTCGAGATGTGCCGCTGGACCTGCGCCGTGCGCGACGCCCGCGCCGGCATGGACTTCGACAAAATTCGGCAAAAGCTCGGCCTCTCCAAGATTCAATGGCGCGAAATCGGGATGAAGCTGAAGAAGTTGATGCAGCCCGCTCTATAGCTAACGGATCGAGCGGAGCTTTCATTCAATCACCCCCCTGTAGTCAAAACGGAAATAGAGTCTAAAGCGGCGCGCTCAGGCGCCGAAGGTCTGGCGGTAGCGACGTTTGATCTCGTCGTCCAACCCGTCGGCGAAGGCGTGAAACTGGGCGATGGCGCGCCGCCCGGCCTCAGTCAGGCGGGCGCCCCCGCCGTGCACGCCGCCAATAGCCGTGTCCACGACTTTCTCGCCCAGACCGGCTTCGATCTCCTGCACCTTTTCCCAGGCGCGGCGGTAGGGCACGCCCAGCTTCTCAGCGGCGGCGCTGATGGAGCCGGTCTCACCGATGGTCTCCAGCAGCTTAACGCGCCACTGGCTCAGCACCACATCGCCATCCTTCTCCAGCCAGACGTTCAGTTTCGGAAGCATGTTGGCCTCGATTGTTCGCGCCGCGGACAGGCGAAATTCACGCCTCGTGACGGATAAACTCCAACTGCAGCGTGCGCTGTGTGGCCGCTGTTACTTTATAACGCTCATCCAGGCGCAGGCCGGCCACCCAGACGATATCGTCGCGGCATGTCACCAATGGCCAACGGTCGCGCAGCGCCTCATCAATTTTGGCATTGATAAAAAAGTCAGAGAGCTTGACGCTCCGGCCGCCCAACCCCAGTGGCTGGAAACGATCCCCGGGCCGTCGCGCGCGCACCCGCCAATCCGGTTCGAGCGCGGGCAACCTTTCTGCGTCCACATAGGCGCGCCAGCGGTCGGCATTAACTTCGAGGGCGGCCAGCGACCAGGTTGCCAGAGGTTTGGCAATGAAACGCCAGGCGGGCGACAACCGCCCGGCCTCGTCGAGCAAGGGCACATCGGCGCGTACCGGCCGGTAATCCCAGGGGCCGATGACGATGGCCTCTCCCGTGACCTTGAGTCGCAGGCCGCCGAACAGATCGCAACTACGCCCCGGCGCTGCCGTGCGGCTGAAGCGCACCGCGGCTTCAATCGGGATGAAGTCCAGGTCGCGGGCAGCGGGCAGAAGCCGGTGCGCAGCGCGCCGCAACAGAGCGCGTTGCTCGGACGTCGTCAACGCCCGCCAGCGTCGGCGGTCGAACGCCACCTGCAATCCTTCCGTTCGCACCAGCCGCTGCCACACCGCGTCGAGATGGCGAGCGAGCAAGGCGTAGTCATCGGCCACCACCTCCGCCGTGCGATTGAGCACGGCGCGGATGTTCGGGTTGTAGGTCTCAAGCGCGGGCAACAGCTCATGGCGCAGACGGTTGCGAAAGAAAGTGGTGTCCGCATTGCTGGCGTCGTGCACGGGCTGCAGGCCGCGTTCCGCACAGTAGGCGTCCACCGAGGCGCGAGTGGTCGCAAGCAACGGGCGGACAATGGAAAGATCAGAAAGCGGCGATTGGAGACCCGTCCCCAACCGCCAGTCTCCGATCTGGGTCTTGGGCAGCATCCCCCTCAGCCCGGCCAGCCCACTGCCGCGCAGGAAGTGCATGAGCACGGTCTCGGCCTGATCGTCGGCGGTGTGCGCAACGGCGATGGTGCTTGCGCCGGCAGATTGCGCGACCTGCGCCAGGAAAGTGTAGCGGAGCACCCGCGCCGCTTCTTCCAGAGAGAGCTTGTGCCGGGCGGCTTGCGCGCGGGTATCCGCTCTTTCCAGGAAAAAGGCCCAGCCGCGGGCCGCGGCCTCGGCCCGGACGCGCTCCGCCTCGGCTGTCGCCTCTGGCCGAAGGCCGTGGTCGAGGTGCGCCACGGACAAGGTCAAGCCCCAGTCGCTGCTCAGGGCCGTCAGCACATCCAGCAGGCACAGGCTGTCCGCCCCGCCGGAGACGCCCAGCACCAGGTGCGCCCCGGGCTGGAAAAGTTGATGGGTCTCAACGTAACGGCGAACGCTGTGAAGCAGATTCGAGCTGTGCATGATATGATTGTACACCGTATGAATTGACATAGAGCAACTGAGCTGGCGCGTTATCGGCAAATTTTCGGATGGTATATAATCGCTTGGCGCAACTGGGAGGCCAATTTGGCGATAGATGTCTTCCGCCCGCTGCGGTGGCTACTGGGCTTTTTCTCACTGGACATTGGCATTGACCTAGGCACGGCGAACACGCTGGTCAACGTTCGCAATAAGGGTATTGTGTTGAACGAGCCGTCCTGGGTCACGATCCAAAAGAAGACCAAGGAAGTCGTGGCCGTCGGCCTGCAAGCGAAGGAAATTGCAGGCCGCACGCCGTCCCACATCGTTGCCATCCGTCCGCTCCGCGACGGCGTGATCTCGGATTTCGAGATCACCGAGGCCATGCTGGAATACTTCATCGGCAAGGCGCACGAGCAAAGCCTGGTGCCTATTCCCAGCCCGCGGGTGGTGGTGGGCATCCCCTCCGGCGTCACCGAAGTAGAGAAGCGCGCAGTGTACGATGCGGCCATCGCTGCCGGCGCGCGCGAAGCCTACCTGATCGAGGAGCCGATGGCGGCGGCCCTGGGCGCGGGCCTGCCCATCGGCGAGCCGTGCGGCTCGATGATCGTGGACATCGGCGGCGGCACGACCGAGGTGGCCGTGTTCTCGATGGGCGGCATCGTGCTCTCGCGCTCGCTGCGGGTGGCCGGCGATGAGATGGACCAGGACATCGTAGCCTACGCGCGCAACAAGTACAACCTGCTCATCGGCGAGCGGATGGCGGAGAAGGCCAAGATCGCCGCCGGTTCGGCTTACCCGCTCTGGGAAGAGAAAACCTTTACCCTGCGCGGGCGCAACCTGGTGACCGGCCTGCCGGAAAGCGTCGAGGTCTCCTCGATTGAGATCCGCGAGGCGCTATCCAACTCGGTCAACGTCATCGTCGCCACCATCAAAGACGCTATTGACGAGACGCCCCCGGAGATCATCGCCGACCTGATGGAGATCGGCATCTGCATGGCCGGCGGCGGCTCATTGCTGAAAGGTCTCACCGACCGTTTAACCGAGGAGCTTAAGATCCGCGTTTGGCTGGCCGACGACCCGATGACATGCGTGGCGCGTGGCGCGGGCCGCATCCTGGAGGACTACGACAACCTCAAGCCGCTGCTGGTGAGCCTGGAGCGCGGCAGCACGACGCGCTGACAGCGCCGGCAGGCCGGCCTCGCGTTCCGGAAATGCAGGATAACTGGGACAGCGCCAGGGCCGTCGGCCTTTCTCAGCGATCCCTCCTTTTCCAGCTTTCCATGACCAAGTTTCAGACTCGCTCGGTGGTGGTGATATTGCTGACGCTGGTGAGCGTTGGGCTGCTGGTCTTTGGGCAGACGCCGTGGTTTGAGCCGATGCGCAACGCCCTGCTCTGGCCGTTGTCTGCCGTTCAACGTTCGGTATCCGCCGCCTGGGACAACGTCTCCCGCGCCTTCGAAAATAACCCGGATACGGCGGCGCTGCAACAACGTCTGAGTGAGCTGGAGGCCGAGAACGGCAGCCTGCGGGCCGAGATCGTGCGCCTGCGGCAGAACGAGAACGAACTGCGCATCGTCAAGGGCCTGCTGGGCTACACCAGCTCGCAGACGGATAACACCTACCTGCCCGCCGACCTGCTGGGCCGCTCGACCTCCCCCTTCCTCAACTTCCTCATCTTTGACAAAGGCTCGGATCAGGGCGTACAACGCGGCATGCCCGTCGTGACCGATGCCGGCCTGGTGGGCCGCGTCGTCGAGGTGACCAGCACCGCCTGCAAAGTTCTGCCCATCACCGACCCCGAATCCGCGGTTGCCGCCCGGCTGCTCGAAGCGCGCGAGCAGGGTATTGTGGTGGGAAGGTTGGGCGGCGGCCTGGAGATGCAGTTCATCACCCAACAGACGCGCGTGCAGCCGGGCGAAATCGTGCTGACCTCCGGCCTGGGCGGCGCTTACCCGCCGGGCATCATCATCGGCACAGTCGCTGCCGTACAGCAGTTGACGTACGAAGTCCAGCAGCGCGCCGAAGTCGTTCCCGCCGTAGACTACAACCGGCTGGAGACGGCGCTGATCGTCATCAACTTTCAGCCGGCGGACTTCAGCCCCTTCTTCCAGAGCGCGCCGACCCCATGAGAAGGCTGCTCATTGGTCTGCCAGTGTTGATGTTTGCGGCGGCGGTCGAGTCCTCCGTGCTGCCGGATCTGCGCACGCCGGGCGGCGGCAGCCTGAACCTGGTGCTGCTCCTAACGTTGAGCTGGACGCTGGCCGGCGACTGGAACGGCGGCCTGATCTGGGGCCTGTTCGGCGGCCTGTTTCTGGACCTGCTTTCCGGCGGCCCGCTCGGTGTTCATTCGCTGGCCCTGGTGGTGACCGCCTACTTTGCCAGCCTGACCGAGGGCCGGTTGTGGCGCTCGCACATTCTGCTGCCGTTGGCGACGGCCCTGTTGGGCAGCCTGGTCTTTCAACTCCTGACCCTGGGCGGGCTGGCGGTCAGCGGGGTCGCCATTGACGCTGCGCCCGCGCTGACGGGCGTTGTGCTGCCGGCCACGCTGCTTAACACCTTGTTCATCCTGCCCGTTTACGAGATCCTCCGCCGTGTGCACGAACTGGTGTACCCGGCCGCCGTCAAAGCCGCCTGATGCGTACCCGTCTCACCGATCACCCGAACCGGATCGGCATTTTTTACGCTCTGCTGGTTCTCGCCACGCTCTGGGTAATCTGGCGCCTGTTCGAGTTGCAAGTCCTTCAGCACGAGCGATTTGTGGGCGAGGCGGAGGAAAATACCCGCACCAACGTCAACATCCCGGCGCCGCGCGGCGTGATTTATGATCGCTCCGGCGTTATCCTGGCGCGCAACCTGCCGTCGTACAACGTCGCCATCACCCCCGCCTCGCTGCCCGATGACCCCAACCCGTTCGATGACGTAGACCCGGCTCAGACACAGGCCATCTATCGCCGCCTGTCGGAGCTGCTCGATATGCCGATCGTGGTCCCCGGCTCCACGCCCCGCCAGGCGTGCGCCGAAGGGCGCGGTATTAAGGATTGGGTGGACGAAGGCCGCAACATCGCGCCTTTCACGCCGGTCAAAATCAAGTGCGACATCCCCGAGACCACCGCCTTTCTCATTCGGCAAGAGATCGCCAATATGCCGATGCCGGGCGTCAGCGTCATCGTCGAGCCGGTGCGCAACTATCCCACCGGCCCGCTCACGGCCAATATCGTCGGTTACATGGCCCGCATCCCGGCGCTGGCGGACGCGCCGCTCACCTACGACTACTACGTGAACGTGCGCAACCTGCGCCCGGAGCGCGACCGCATCGGCGTCGCCGGCATCGAAGCTTCGTTGCAGGACACGCTCGCGGGCCAGAACGGGTTGGAAGTCCATGAACGGGACGTGGGCGGGCGCTTTTTGCGCGTGGCGGAGGTGATCTCCGAGACCGCGCCCGGCTTAAATGTGCAGCTGACGATTGACGTGCGCCTGCAGGCGGCGGTGGAGGCAGCCTTTAACCGCCGTCTCAATTATTTGCGCGAATACACACGCGGCGGACGGGATCTCAACTTCACCAGCGGCGTCGTCATCGTGATGAACCCCAACACCGGCGAGGTGCTGGCGATGGTAACCTGGCCGACCTACGACAACAATCGCTTCGCGCGCAACATTGATTACGAATACTATGTGACGCTGGCCGGCGACCCGGAGCGGGGCATCGAGCCGAACCCCGATTACCCGCTGCTCAATCATGCCGTCAGCATCCTCTATCCGCCCGGCTCGGTGTTCAAAGTCGTTACGGCGGTGGGCGCCCTGGAGGAAGGCGTGATTGACCCCAAGCGCGAACTGGAAGATCCGGGCAAGATCGAGATTCGTAACGCCTACTTCCCCGCCGACCCTGGGAGGGCCAAAGAGTTCATCTGTTGGATCAGCCGGACCTCACAACAGAAGCACGGCCGGGTGGACTTTACACGCGGCATCGCCGAGTCCTGCAACGTCTACTTCTACAAGATCGGCGGCGGCTACGAGCCAGACCGGTTGACGGGCCTGGGGATCGGCAAGCCCGGTGAGAGCGGCCTGGGCAAGTGGATGCAGCTGTTCGGCTTCGGCGCGCGCACCGGAATCGAACTGCCCGCCGAACAGGCCGGCTTCATCCCTAGCCCGGACTGGAAGCGCATCAACCAGGGCGAGAGCTGGTCCAGCGGCGACACGTACAACGCCGTGATCGGCCAGGGCTTTGTGCAGGTGACGCCGCTGCAAATGCTCAACGCCTACAACGCCGTCGTCAATGGCGGCTTGTTGCTCCAGCCGCAGATCGTGGACAAAATCCTGGACGGCGAGGGCAACGTGGTCAGCGATACAGTGCCGACTCTGATTCGCAGACTGCCCATCTCGGAACAGACGCTGCAGCTGGTGCGCGAGGGATTGCGGCGCACGGTCGTCTCCGGCACACTGTCCGGCCTGCGCCTGTACGGTGAAACCCGCCCCATCGTTGACCTGGAAATGGCCGGCCTCCAGACCGCCGGCAAGACCGGCACCGCCGAGTATTGCGACCGGCAAGCCTGGCTCAAGAATTTGTGCGACCCCGGCCGCTGGCCGGCCCACGCTTGGACCTTCATGTATGCGCCGTACGAAAATCCCGAGGTCTCGGTGATCGCCTTCGTCTACAACGGCTCGGAAGGCTCGCTCGTCGCCGGGCCGATCGCCAATGACGCGCTGCGCGCCTACTATCAGGTCATCAAGGGCGTGGATTTGGAAGAGGTGACGCCGCCGGACGAACAACAAGCCGGCCTGCCGCCTGCACCCAACGTTCAGCCGGCGGTCGCGCCTTAGCCTGCGCCACACATGCGACGACCTCGGCCCGGCGTGCTGCTGGCCGGATTGTGCGGCGGGGGGTACGGTCTGGCCCTGGCGCGCGCACTGTTCGAGATTCAGCCCCAAACCTTCGGCCTGTTCAACACCTGGCCGGGCGCATTCGCGGTCGCAGCGGTTGGGGCTCTGGCCGGCGGCGGATTTATCTCCCTCAGCCGCGCCTCTGCCTGGGCGGCGCTGCCGCTGACGCTCACGCTCGTCGGCCTGCTCCCTGCCGAAGTCAATGTCAATCGCGCCTGGACGTTGCTCGTCGGCAGCCTTGCCCTATTCATCTTTCTCGCCGCGGACAGTGCCGGGTCTGCAGCAGCGCGTCTACGTTCCTCTCTCCTTCGTTTCCCCTATTTCCCTCACGTTCTACTTTTTGTTTGCCTCCTGACGATCTACACGTTGACGCTCTCCCCCACCGTCGGCGAGGCGGACACGTTCGAGTTCCAGGTCAATGTGGCGCAGTTGAGTATCGCGCACGGCAACGGCTATCCGCTGCTGATCCTGGTTGGGAAGCTTTTCGAGCTGCTGCCTCTGGGCGGGACGCCGGCCTGGCGGGTGAATGCGTCGGCGGCGGTTGCGGCAGCGCTGGCGGCGGTGGGCGTCTCTGTGCTGGCGCGAAAACTGGGTGCGGCTACACGCTTCGGTTTTCTCGCGGCGTTAGCTTTCGGCGTCGCGCCGAGCGTCTGGGTGCGCGCCGTCGAGATCGAAGCCTATGCCCTCAACGCCGCGCTGCTGACGGTGCTCCTGGCCCTCGGCCTGCGGCTGATTCAGGGCGCACAGGCCTCACGACTCACATTCTTCGCCCTCGCCTTCGTCTTCGGCCTCTCGCTCACCAATCACCTCACCGCCATCCTGCTCGCCCCCGCCCTGGCCTGGGCCGCCGGCCTCCGGCTCTGGCGCCGGCTCCGAACCGAAGCACGCGACCCGCGCACGAAGCACAGCGCACGACGCGCCGTGTTTCGCACTTTTCTGCTTGCCTGCTTCTTTTTCCTCCTCGGCCTCTCCATTTACCTCTACATCCCTCTCCGCTGGCCGGCCCTTCACACCGGTGAGGCGCTCTCCTTCCCGCAGTTCGTATACTTCCTGCGCGGCGGCGAGGCGGCGGGACAATTCAACGCCTGGCTGCCGCTCCAGGAACCGCAGCGTTTCCAGTACGTCTTCCGCAAAATCATCGGCGAGTTTGGCTGGTCGGGAGCGGCGTTGATGCTGACCGGAGCAGCAGCGTTGTGGTCGGGCAGGAAAAAGGAAAACGGAGAAACCGGGAAAACGGCTTCCTCAACTTACCTTCTTTCCGGATCGCGCTGGCCCGAAGCCGTCTTCCTGCTTCTCGCCTACGCCGGCCACGTTTACTTCGTGTTGGCCTACGATCCGCCCGAGCCGGACTTCAGCGATTTCTTCATCGCCACCTACGTCGTCGCCGCCGTCTTCATCGCCCTTGGCCTGCAAGCGCTGGCGTTTCACGCTGCACGTCTTTTCCCGGCGCGTGTCTGGCCTCAAGCCTCAGCTCTTAATCCACGTTCCTTCCTCTTCTGCCTACTGCCCGCTGCCTTCCTTCTTCTGCCCCTGACCTCCATCTGGCGCCTCTGGCCGCGCTTCGACCACGCGGCAGCACAACAACGCTTCGAGCTTGGCCGATATACCTTGAGCCGACCGCTGGCGGCCAAGGCCGCCATCCTGGCCGATCCGAAGCGGTTTGCCGCGCTCTACTATCTACAAAAAGCGGAAGGCGTGCGGCCCGACCTCGACATCATGGTATTGCCCGATGAGTCCAGCTATCGGGCCGCGCTCGACGAGCGCCTGGCCGCCGGGCAGGCCGTGTACCTCGCGCGCTATTTGCCCGGGCTTGGCAGCGCCTATTCGCTACGCTCCGTTGGCCCGCTGGCCGAGGTCTCGCCGCAGCCATTCACCTTGCCGCCCGTCAACCTCCGGCCGCTCAACCTCGCGCTGGCCGCCGGCATTCAACTGGCAGGCTACGAGTTGAACGCGACCTCTCACGTCTCACGCCTTACGCTCCACTGGCACGCGCCCGAGACGCCGCAAGCGAACCTGGCAGTGTATTTGCGGCTGCGATCGGCGAGCGACGTACTCTGGCAAAGCGCCGGCCAGACCCCGGTGAGCGGCCTGTATCCCACCAACGCCTGGAGGCCCGGCGAATACGTGAGCGATTTCTACGAGATCGCACACCAGCCGCACTGGCCACCGGGGCGCTACACGCTGGAAGCGGGGCTTTTTCCTCCGTTCCAGGCGCAGGAGGCGGGGTGGGGGACGGTCACCGTGCTTGACATCGGGCTGCCCGCAACTCCGCCCAGGCCGTCTCGCTTGCTGCGCGCACAGTTTGGAGATCAATGGCTGCTCGGCTACGACAAGCCGGAGACCGCCCTGCCCGGCTCACCCACGCCGATCACGCTCTATTGGCTGCGCGGCGACTCCGATTCGGTGACGGCCTTCGGGGAGACGCGCTCGCTGGCAGCCTGGCCGTCCGGCTCAATCGCACCCCTGAGCTACCGACTCCATTCTCCCGTCGCTGATCCTCAGTTTAGCCCGGTGGTCGAAACAGGCCGGGCAGCGCGCTGCGGCTGGCTGGCGGCTGAGAGCACGGGCTGTGCGTTGCCGCCCATCCGTCTGGTTGGCGCAGCGCTGCCGGCGAACGCCGTCAATTTCAACGACCAGCTCGTACTGCGCCAGGCAAGGCTCGAGACGCCACAGGTTGAGCGCGGCGGACTCGTCAGGGTCAGCCTGGAATGGCAGGCGCTGCAAACGATGCGTGAGAGCTACACGGTCTTTGTGCACCTGGTCGGGCCGGACGGCAGGCTCTACGGCCAACGCGATTACTGGCCGGTGGAGGGCACACGGCTCACGACCTCCTGGCAGCCCGGCGAAATCATCCGCGATCCCTACGAAGTGCGCCTCTCGCCGGAAGCGCCGGCCGGCGACTATACGGTTCACATCGGCCTTTATCTGCTCGAAACTCTACAGCGTCTCCCGGTCCTCAATGCGGATAGTCTTCCCCTGGACGATAAGCTGGTGCTGAGCGGCCTCGCCGTCCGCTGAAGCGCTGGGTGGGGGGCGGTTTGGCTATGCGACTCCGATTCGCATTTGAATCAGCCTTTGCTATAATCGCGCGCCACTTATGGAGGAAACGATCGGGATCAAGGGCATCAAGGACGGTTTGCTGGTGACGCTGGGCGACGGCGGCGAGTGGCGCGAGGTGGCCCCGGCGCTGATGGCACGCATTGACCAGACCGCCGAATTTTTCCGCGGCGCAAAGCTGACGCTGGATGTTGGCGGGCGCGCGATCCCGGCGGCGGAGCTGGGCCGGCTGCGCGATGCACTTTCCGAGCGCGAGGTCAGCCTGGCGGCCGTGTTGAGCGACAGCGTCGTGACGATGAACGCCGCTCAGGCGCTGGGCCTGAAGATCGCCCTGGCCCACACCCTGCCGGCCACGGCCCAGGCCAGGATTGACGCCGAAACCGATCCGGAGGAGCCGCGGGAAGCAGCGGTGTTGGTGCGCCGCACCTTGCGCTCGGGCCGGAGTGTACGGCACGGCGGCCACGTTGTCGTCCTCGGTGACGTGAACGCCGGCGCAGAGATCGTGGCCGGCGGCGACATTCTGGTGTGGGGCCGGCTGCGCGGCGTCGTTCATGCCGGCGCGGACGGCGACGAGCGGGCCGTCATCTGCGCCCTCGACCTGGCGCCTACGCAATTGCGCATTGCGCGACACATCGCCACCTCGCCGCCGCAGAAGGGCCAGCCGTACCCGGAAATGGCGCGCATCAAGAACGGACAGATCGTGGCCGAGCGCTGGAAACCGAGAGAGAGATAGCGATTCGGGAGCCGTGCGCTTCTCACCCAAGCAGGCTCCAAGGATAACGACCATGACTCAATTACTCAACGGTATCAGCCCGAATGGCGGCAGCGCCAATGGCGCTGCCCAGACAGCTTCGGCAAACTCCGAAAGAGGGCGTACTATGACCGGTAAAGTCATCACGGTAACCTCGGGCAAGGGCGGCGTGGGCAAAACCACCACCACCGCCAACCTGGCCGTGGCCCTGGCCGCCACCGGCGACAAGGTCGTCTGCCTGGACGCCGACATCGGCCTGCGCAACCTGGATGTGGTCATGGGCCTGGAGAACCGCATCGTCTACGATCTGGTGGACGTGGTGGAGGGTCGCGCGCGGCTGCGCCAGGCCATGATCAAGGATAAGCGTCTGCCCGACCTGTATCTGATCCCGGCAGCGCAGACGCGCGACAAATCGGCCGTCAGCCCGACGGATATGATCCGCCTGTGCAACGATCTGCGCAGTGAAGTGGACTGGATCCTGGTGGACTCGCCCGCTGGCATCGAGCGCGGCTTCCGCAACGCTGTCGCGCCCGCCGATCAGGTGCTGATCGTCACCAACCCGGAAGTCTCCGCCGTGCGCGACGCCGACCGCATCGTCGGCCTGCTGGAGGCAGAGGAGAAAGGGCCGGGCTACCTGATCATCAACCGGCTCAAACCGGAGATGGTCAAACGCGGCGACATGCTCAGCACCGACGACGTGCTCGACATCCTGGCTATCCCGCTGATCGGCATCGTGCCCGATGACGAATCCATTCTGGTGTCGTCCAACCGCGGCGCGCCGGTGGCCCTGGACGAGCGCAGCCGGGCCGGGCAGGCCTTCCGCCATATTGCGCGGCGCCTCAAGGGCGAGGAGGTGCCCTTCTCGCCGGTAGATGGCCAGCCGGGCTTGCTGCAGAAGCTGATGGCCCGTTTCGGGCTGCCCTGACCACGCCGAAACGAGGACCGGGAAAATGAACATGAAAAACTGGTTCGACCGACTGATCGGGCGCGCGCCCAGCAGCGCTCAATCCGCCAAGGAACGGCTACAGCTCGTCCTCATCCATGACCGCACCGATCTCTCGCCCGGCGTGCTGGAAACGCTCAAGGATGAGATCATCGCCGTGATCTCCCGGCACGTGGACATCGAGGCCGAGGCGGTGCAGATCAATCTGTCGCAGGGGCAGCGCGAAAGCCGTCTGATCGCCGACATCCCGCTGGCCAGAGCTAACGGCTCGGGCCGCAAACGCCGGCGCTGAGCCTTCGACGGGGCCGGAGGATAGCCAACCCGTTTCGCTTCGGCCCCTACAGAAACGACCTCCCGCCGCCTGCCCTCGCGCCTGACCGCCTGCTCAATCTCACTGCGGTACAATCAAGACGTATGCTCGACGCTAAACTCTGGCGGCACTTTGACTTCTGGCTGCTCGGCGCGGTGCTGCTGTTGTGCATCTTCGGCGTCGCCATGATCCGTTCGACGACGCTGACCAACGAAGCGCTGGCCGATACCCCCAACCGCCAGGCGCTGTTTCTAGGACTGGGGCTGGTGGCGCTGCTCATCGTCAGTCTGGTGGACTATCGCTTCTACGGCGCCACGACCCATTCGATCTATGCGATCCTGATCGTGTTGCTGGTGATCGTCTGGCTCGTAGCGCCGGCTGTCTTCGGCGCCAGTCGCTGGATCCCCATCGGCGCCTACAACCTCCAACCGTCCGAGCTGGGCAAGTTCATCATCATCCTGACGCTCGGCCATTACCTGGTCACGCACGCCGAAGAGGCTGGACGCTCCAGCCTGGTTCTCAAGACGCTGGTGCATGTCGGTGTGCCGGTGGTGCTCATCCTGTTCCAGCCCGATGTCAGCTCAGGTATTCTCTACGGCGTGATCTGGCTTGCGTTGTTGTGGAGCACGGGCATGCGCTTCAGCCACTTGTTGCTGCTGGCCGGGGTGGGCGCGGTGGCCGCCGCCCTCGGCGTGCTGGTGGCGCTGGCCTCGGAGGATTTTCGCTATATCGGCCTGCGCGTGCTCAACTTCCTGATGCCCGACCCGAGCTCGCCGCAATACCGCGAGTCGTTCTACAATATCAATCAGTCGCTCATCGCCGTCGGCTCCGGCGGCTGGACGGGCGAAGGCTATGGCCAGGGCAGCCAGGTCCAGCTGCGCTTTCTCAAAGTACGCCACACCGATTTCATCTTCGCCTCCATCGCTCACGAGTTCGGCTTCGTCGGCGCGACGCTGGTCATCCTGACCTTTGCCTTCATCATCTTCCGCATCTACCGCGCGGCCCAAGTAGCCCGCGATCTGTACGGCCGGCTGATCTGCCTTGGCGTGGGCACCGTGATCTTCTTCGAGGTGTTCACCAACATCGCCTCCAACCTGAACCTGCTGCCGGTGACCGGCGCGCCGCTGCCCTTCGTCAGTTACGGCGGCAGTTCGCTGGTGACATTTCTGGTCGGCATCGGTCTCGTCCAATCCGTCATCCTGCGCCATAAAGAAATTGAGTTCTAGCCGGTTAGCGGGTGATTCGACACTGCGCCTCCCTGACCACGTGACGATCCGGCCCTTTGACCCTCCGACCATGACCGTTCGCGTCCGTTTTGCCCCCTCCCCCACCGGCCACTTCCACATCGGCGGCGCGCGCACCGCGCTGTACAACGTGCTGTTTGCACGCCAGACCGGTGGCCGCTTCATCCTGCGCATCGAGGATACCGATACGAAACGCAGCACGCCGGAAGCCCTGGAGGAACTGAAAGAAGCCTTGCGCTGGTTGGGCTTACAGTGGGATGAAGGCCCGGACGTGGGCGGCCCGTATGGGCCCTATCAACAGACCGAGCGCAAAGACATTTACCAGCGCTATGCCCGGCAACTGCTGGACGCCGGCCATGCTTACCGCTGCTTTTGTTCGACCGAACGGCTGATGCAGCTGCGTGAAGCCCTGAAGAAGGCCAAGCAGACCCCACGCTACGACGGCTTATGCCGCTCGCTCACACGCGAGGTGAGCGACCAGCGCGCGGCGGCGGGCGAACCGTTCGTCATTCGTTTCAAGACGCCCAAGGAAGGCACGACCACCGTCCACGATCATCTGCGCGGCGATATTACCGTGGAGAACAGCACCCTCGACGACTTCGTGCTCATCAAGTCGAACGGCCTGCCCGTCTATCATCTGGCCGCCATGGTGGACGACCATGAGATGGCGATCACGCACGTCTTTCGCGGGCAGGAGTGGCTGGGCACCTTTCCACTGCATGCGCTGGTCATCCGCGCCTTCGGCTGGCAGGAGCCGGTCTGGTGTCACCTGTCCGTCTTCCTCAACCCGACGGGCAAAGGCAAATTGAGCAAGCGTCACCTCCGGTCGGAGCGGGAAGTGTTCGTGCTCGGGCTGCGCGACCTGGGCTATCTGCCGGAAGCCATCAACAACTGGATCGCGCTGATGGGCGCAAGCTTCGGCTCGGAAGAGGAGCTGCTCTCGCTCACGGAAATGACCGCGCGCTTCAGCCTGGACCGGCTGACGCCGTCGGCGGCGCGCGTCAATTTCGAGAAACTCGACGACTTCAACGGCAAGTGGATCCGGCGCCTGGATTTGGACGACCTGTGCGCGCGGCTCAGGCCCTTCTTCGAAAAGGCCGGCCTCACGATGGACGAGGCGACGCTGCGCCGAGTCACACCGCTCGTGCAGGAGCGCATCGTTACGCTGGACGATGCGGTTGGGATGGCCG
Organism: Anaerolineae bacterium; assembly: GCA_037442085.1. Classification (GTDB taxonomy): domain Bacteria; phylum Chloroflexota; class Anaerolineae; order Anaerolineales; family UBA6663; genus JANWXR01. The sequence goes on along the minus strand of JBBIQY010000074.1, from coordinate 2,565 downwards.
GCTTCTTCTTTCGCGCGGACGTTCACCCTTCACTGTCCGACCTCCTCCCCCGGGGCCTGACGCCCGAGCAGAGCGCCGAGGCGCTGGAGCTGGCCCGCCGCGGGCTGGAGGCGATGCCCGAATTCGACCACAACCTGTTGGAACTGCGCCTGCGCGCTCTGGCCGAAGCCCTCAAGCTGAAGCCGGCCCAACTGTTTGGCCTGCTCCGTGTGGCCGTCACCGGCCAGACAGTCAGCCCGCCGCTCTTCGAGTGCCTGGAGATTGTAGGCCGCGAAAAGACGCTGGCGCGGTTGAGCGCTGCGCTGCAACTGCTGGCGCAGGCGCCGTCAGCCAAGGCCCGAACCGAGCGCCGCTAGTCGCACGGGTTGCGACAAACCACATCTTAAAATCGCCGTCGGCGCGCGAAACAAAAAGAGGGCTGAAGCCTTTCGACTTCAGTCCTCAACCTTCGCCCTTCCAATACTACGGCCTGACCACGGCGGTTTGCCGATTTGTGTGTAATTTCGTAGGCGCGGCTCTCAGACCCGCGCCTACAGGCCGAATTACACAATTTTCGGCATACGGCCCCTGACCACCAACATGGCAAAGCCCTGGCTGTTGCGCAGCACCTTCTCGGTGACGCTGCCGTAGAGCCACTTCTGCGCGCCGGTGCGGCCATGCGTCGCCATGGCCACCACGTCCACCTTGTTGCCTTCGGCGTATTCCAGGATGGCGGTCGCCGCCGGCTCATGCCGCACCGCAATCTGAATGGGACGGTCCGGCGCGGAGAACTTCTTCGCCAATTCTTGCAGGTAAGTGCTGGCGTGCTCCACCAGCTCGTCGCGCGCGCGCAGGCCGAGGCCGTGCTCCACGCTTTCCAATTCCTCCATGTGCCAGCTGGGGATCTGCTTGACACACTCCAGGAACGTCACCGACGCGCCAAACGCAGCCGCAATTTCCAGCGCCGGCTCCAACGCCTTCTCCGCCAGCTCGGAGCCATCCAGCGGGATCAGCATACGCGTCAGCGGCTGAGCAGAGCGGATGATCAGCACCGGACACGGCGCATTCGACAAAACGCGCTCGGTGACGCTGCCCATGATCCAGCGGGTGACGCCGGAATACCCGTGAGTGGACATCACGATCAGGTCCGACTTCTTGGCCACGGCCGTGTTGAGGATCGCTTCCGCCGGATCACCCTCGGCCACGGTGGTTTCCAACTCTAGGTTGGGCCGGGCGTGCGCCCTCTCCATGGCCTCCAGGTACTCGCGCGCCTCCTTGCGCGCACGTCCGATGGCGTGTTCCATACCCCGCAGGCTGTAATTGCCGTAGAACTCCACGGTCGGCACCAGCATCAAATCCACCACGGGAGCGCGCATTAAAGTCACCCGACCACCCTCCAACTCTCCGATTTTGAGGGCCGGGGCCAGGGCGCGTTCGGAGAGCGCCGAGCCATCCAGCGGAACCAGGATTCGCTTGAACATTCTGCCTCCTTCCCGGACCGGGCCGCGCATCGGCTGTCGTCGCGGGCAACCCCAGTGTCGGCCTCTCGATTTGCGCCGTGTAGTGACAAACGTCATGCGCTTCGGCGAATTAGAGCCTGTTATGAACTTTTGGGGATGGTAAACTCTGGGAATGACCAGAACACCATACCCAAGCGACGTAACAGATGAAGAATGGGCATTTGTTGCTCCATACCTTACCTTGATGAAAGAAGATGCTCCGCAAAGCGATCACGACTTGCGGGAAGTATTCAATGGCTTGCGCTGGAGTGTGCGCACGGGTTGTCAATGGAGGCTGATGCCTCATGATTTACCACCCTGGTACACCGTCTATCAACAGGCTCAACGCTGGATCGCAGCCGGTGTCTTTGAAGACATGGGGCATGCCTTGCGAGCCTTGATCCGCCTGGCTAAAGGCAAAAAAGAGCAGCCTTCCGCCGCCATTTTCGATGGTCGAACTGTCCAATCCACTCCTGCAAGTGGAGAACGGGCCGGCTACGACGGGGACAAACGGAAGAAAGGAAGCAAAATCCACATCGCCGTTGACACGTTAGGTTTGTTGTTGGCTGCACACGTTACGCCAGCCACTGAACAGGAACGTGCTCAAGTCAATAAACTGGCTGCCGCCCTACAGGAAGCAACCCACGACTCCGGTGAGGTGGCCTTTGTGGATCAAGGCGACACTGGTGAAGAGGCCCAGCAGGAGGCCAAGACAGCAGGTATCGAATTGATCGTGGTCAAGTTACCTGAAGCCAAAAGAGGATTTGTCCTTTTGCCGAGACGCTGGGTAGTGGAACGCAGTTTTGCCTGGACGGCACGCTTTCGTCGTTTGGCTCGTGATTTCGAGAGATTGCCTGAGACCTTCCGCAGTCTTCACTGTCTGGCTTTTGCTATTCTGATGTTGCAGACTTTCGTCAAAACTATTGCTCATATCCCTGAGTAGCTAACACTTTGCAATCTGCCCATGAAATTGGCACAATCGGTGGTTACCACACCAAACCGAAAGGCCAATCTCATGAGCGTCAGTCACGAATTGTACACCCGCGTGTTTACGAAATTGCGTGCCGTCCATCCCGAACCTCACCTG
>JBBIQY010000073.1:0-20223 GCA_037442085.1 Anaerolineae bacterium | reverse complement strand
CCAGCGCCGTCGCCTGCTTGAAACGTGATCTGGAAGCCTGCCTGACCTTTTATGCCTTCCCCAAGGCCCACTGGAAGACCATCCGAACGACCAACGTCATTGAGCGATTGTTCAATGAGGTCAAGCGCCGCAGTCACAAGATGGCCGCCGCGTTCCGTAACGAAGGGAGCTGCCTATTGATGTTCTTCGCCGTCGTCCGTTCGCTCAAGTTCCGCCGTATCAGCATGCCGACCACGTGAGCCGGCCCGCCCTTTTACACAGAACTTGACAAACTACCACGCCGGGTCAGATTTTAAGGTGCCATTCGAACATCCAACCGTAATGAGTCATAATGCTCTCCAACCCTCATGGGCGCGTCAGTCTGAAAGGAGAACCTCGCCATGAGTAAAAGGAACCGACATTCAAATCACCGCACCGTACGTCGGCCGCCGGCCAGTGGTCGTAAGCCGACTGGGCGGTTAGCCGCCCGCGATATTGTGACGAGTGCGGATGAGCTTCTGGCGTTTCAAAATCACTTTCATCCCTTGTTTCGGCGCCGGGAACAACGCGACCGGTTTCGGTTTTACATGTGCGGGCAGTTGTCGAACCTGGAACGCAAAACGATTGAGCCGATGGTCTTGGCCCTGTTCGGGTCGGATGCGAATGCCGTCCGCCCGGCGCAACACTTTATCGGACAGGGCGAATGGGAGACCGCGCCCTTTTTGGAGCAGGCCTAGCGTCTGGTGGCCGACTGGTTGGGAGAACCGGACGGGGTGGTGATTGTGGATGGAAGTGGCTTTCCCAAGCAAGGCAACCACTCGGTCGGTGTGGCCTGGCAATATTGTGGTCACCTGGGCAAGCTGGCCAATTGCCAGCAAGGGGTCTTTGCGGTCTATGCCAGTCGTCACGGCTACGCGTTTCTGGATGAGCGCCTGTATCTCCCGGAAAAGTGGTTCACCGCCGAGTATCACGATCGCTGGAAAGCCTGCGGCATTCCCGAGACGCTGTCTTTCCAAACAGAACCGGCGTTGGGCCTGGAGATGATTGCCGATTGGATGCGGCGCGGCGTGGTTCCCTTCCGCTGGGTCACGGCGGACGAAACCTATGGCAAAAGCCCGAGTTTTCTGGAGGGAATCGCGGCCCTCGACAAGTGGTATCTGGTCGAAGTGCCCGCCGACACGCGCGTGTGGTGGCGCACGCCGCCCCTGGAACCGCCGGGGCGGAGCCTGTTGGGGCCACCTCGCACCCATCCACGCGTGAAGCGCACCGCGCCGCGCCCACAGGAGCTGCGCGCACTGATGGCGCAAGTGCCCCGCACGGCTTGGCAACGGCGCGTGATTTAAAGAAGGGAGCCGAGGCCCCATCGTGGCCGAGTTTGCTTTCCGGCGTGTGACACCGGTGCGCGAGGCTTTGCCGGGCCCCCGGTCGTGGGCCATCTTTCGCCGCACGCTTGGCCCCAAACCCGAAGTGAAGTTCTTCCTGAGCAATGCGCCCACCCCCTGTCCCCGACAGGCATTCGTGCGCGTCAGCGGCCTGCGCTGGCCAGTCGAAACCGCCCTGGAAGAAGCCAGGGGAGAAGCCGGGATGGACCATTACGAAACGCGCACCTGGGACGGTTGGCATCATCACATGACCCTCGCGATGCTGGATCATCTGTTTTTGGTCCGCTTGCCGCGCGTGTTTCAAAAAAAGTCCCGCGTTGACCAGCGCGCAAGCCCGCCAACTCATCGCGCGCGCCCTCGAAGACCAACGGGGGAAGTTGCCCGACACCGTGGCGATTCTCGATTATCGCCAACGACGCAATCACGCCGCCTATTGTTCTCATCGCAAGCGGACACGTTCACAACTCCGCCGACGCCGGTCAAAGCGGCGAAAACGCAAAGTTTCGTAGTCATAACCGAAGTTTCGTAGTAATGCCATCTTTCGTTGTAGTACTAATTTACCTGACGCGGCTTCCGATCGTCAATCGTATGTCGCACGTAAATTCGAGTGACCGTCACTGGGCAACCGGCTTCTTGCCGTGACCGACGGTGATCGTCCAGTGACCGTCACCTCTCCCAAAACGGAGTAAAATGCAACTTGGGCGCCGGTGTTGGTAAAACGCTGACGCCGGGCAACTCTCGTCCATGTTTCCCATTTCGTTACAGGAGACTTCGTCTATGGCTACTCCCAAGACTAAAAAACCGGGCAAAACCGCAAAGAAAACCGCGCCCGCCAAAACCGCCGCCGATGGCAAGTTCCGGCTGACCTACGCCACCATGTTCAACCCGCCGGAGGAGCTGCACACGCGTTATGAGAAGGCGCTGGCGCAGGTCAAGGCCAACCTGGGCCGCGATTACCCCATGTTCATCAACGGCCAGGATCGCTTCGTGGCCGACAAGTTCGAGGATCGCTCGCCCATCAACACCGACTGGGTGTTGGGCACCTTCCAGAAGGGAAGCGCGCAGGACGCGCAGGACGCCCTGGCCGCCGCGCACGCCGCCTTCCCCAAATGGTCGGGGATGAAGTGGCAGGAGCGCGTCCGGCTGCTGCGCAAGGCCGCCGCGCAGATCGAGAAGCGCGTCTACGAGATCGGCGTAGTGCTTTCGCTCGAGGTCGGCAAGAACCGCATGGAGGGCCTGGGCGACGCGCAGGAGACCGCCGACCTGATCTACTACGCCTGCGACTCGATGGAGCAGAACAACGGCTTCATCCGTGAGATGGGTCGCGACCCCTTGACCGGCTTCAACGTGACGAACATCTCGGTGCTTCGCCCGTACGGCCCGTGGGTGGTCATCAGCCCGTGGAATTTCCCCTTCGCGCTGGCCGGCGGCCCCTCGGGAGCAGCGCTGGTGACCGGCAACACCGTCGTCTTCAAGCCAGCGACCGATACGCCCTGGGTGGGCCGCCTGCTGGCCGAGTGCTTCCGCGATGCGGGCCTGCCGGAGGGCGTCTTCAACTTTGTCACCGGCCCTGGCGCCACCGTCGGGCAGACGCTGATTGACGACCCGCGCGTGGCCGGCATCACCTTCACCGGCTCCTACGAAGTGGGTATGCATATCTACCGCACGTTCGCCGGCGGCCGCTACCCGCGCCCTGTCATCGCCGAGATGGGCGGCAAGAACCCGTCCATCGTCACCCGGAACGCCAACCTCGAAGACGCCGCCACCGGCATCGTGCGCTCGGCCTTCGGGCTGCAGGGGCAGAAGTGCTCGGCCAACTCGCGCATCTTCGTGGACAACGTGGTGAAGGAGCAACTGCTGGAGAAGCTGCTCGACAAGACGCGCGCCATCACTATCGGCGATCCCACCCAGCGGGCCAACTGGATGGGGCCGGTGGTCAACGCCGCGCAGTACCGCGACTATGGCAACTATTGCGAAGACCTCTCGCAGTCCGGCACCATCTTGCACGGCGGCCATAAACTCAGCGGCGTGCGCGACGGCTTCGATTACAGCAAGGGCTACTTCTGTGAGCCGACCCTGGTGGATGGCGTGCCCGCCGATCACAAGCTTTGGCAGACCGAGATGTTCCTGCCCATCGCGATGATCGAGGGCTTTGACGATCTCGACTACGCCATGCGCCGCGCCAATGATGTGACCTATGGCCTGACCGCCGGCTTCTACGGCTCGAAGAAAGAAGCCGAGTGGTTCTTCGACAAAATCGAGGCCGGCGTGACCTACGCCAACCGCCCCCAGGGCGCGACCACCGGCGCCTGGCCGGGCTTCCAGCCCTTCGGCGGCTGGAAAGGCTCCGGCTCCTCCGGTAAGAACGCCGGCGGCTACTACTATCTGCCGCTCTATATGCACGAGCAGATCCGCACCCGGGTGGAACGATTGAAGTAAACGACCGCAGACCGCCGACGGTGGACCGTAGCCTTCAGCCAAGCTGCGGTCTGCAGTCCACCGTCCGTGGTCGGATGTGATGGGCCTTTCCCACCGTCTTGGCAACTTCCTGATCCTGGTGGGGCTGCTCAGCCTGCTGGTCTTTGCGGCGGACTTTTTCACATCGGGCCGGATTGACCACTTTGAGCCGCTGGCAGTGGCGGTGATCACGCTGTGGTTGGGCGCGAAACTGCGCGCGCGCCGAGGGGTCGCGCCGCCCGCCCCACCCGCATCACCGCCGGCCCCCAAAGCGGGCGCGGCCAAGCCCGCACCGGTCAAATCCAACAAACTAAAGAAGTAAGAGGAACCAAACAAAAAAGATGTCCGGACGCCGAGCCAAATTCTCCGTCGGGGTGTTTGTGGATGTCGCCAACCTGGCGCGCAACGGGGGCTACGGGATGCGCTACGACGTGCTGCGCGAGTTCGCCTGCCGCGGCGAGGCCGAGCCGGTGCGCCTCAACGCCTATGTCAGCTATGACGCCGAGCGCGCCGAGATTGACAGTTACTATCGCGACGGCCAGTATCGCTTTTACTCCACGTTGCGCGATCTGGGCTACAAGGTGATTCAGAAAAATGTGAAGTGGTATACCGATGAAAACGGCAACCGCTTCGGCAAGGCCAACGCCGACCTTGACCTGGCAGTGGACGCGCTGCTGCAATCGGAGAACCTGGACCGCGTGCTGCTCGGCAGCGGCGACGGCGACTTCGTGCAAGTGGTACGCGCGCTCCAGAACAAGGGCTGCCGCGTCGAAGTGGTTGCCTTCGACAACGTCTCTGCCGAACTGCGCCGCGAAGCCGATTTGTGGCTCTCCGGCTACCTCATCCCCAATCTGCTGCCCGTGCAAAGCAGCCGCAACCTGCCGCCCTGGGGCGAACCGGGGTCGCGTGTGCGCGGTGTATGTTACGCGCACACCGGCAAGGGCTATGGCTTCCTGCGCTACCTGAACGTCATCGGGCCGGAGCTGTGGAAGACCGACACGCGCCAGGCCGACTCGCCCTACGGCAGCGTCTTCTGCCACGACTCGCAGTGGCCGCCCGAGGTCTCCCTCAACGAACTACCCAGCCGTAACCTGATCTTCGAGTTCGATCTAGTGCGCGCCGAGAATCGCGAGAACAGCCTGCAGGCCGCCAACGTGCAACTGGTCAACGGGCGGCGGCGCAGCAGCGAGCGGCCGCCGCTGCCGCCGGTGCCGACGACCGGTGAGTTATAGGCTCCGCCACCCCAAATGACCAAACTCATCTCCCTATCCGAGGCCATCGCTCGGCACGTCCGCGACGGCGACCTGGTCTATGCCGCCGGCTTCACCCACCTGATCCCGTTCGCTGCCGCGCATGAGATCATCCGCCAGGGCAAACGCGACCTCACCCTCGCCCGCGCCACGCCCGATCTCATCTACGAGCAGATGGTGGCCGCCGGGTGCGCGCGCAAGCTGATCTTTTCCTACTCGGGCAATCCCGGCGTCGGCTCACTGCGGCTGGTGCGGGCAGAGATGGAGGCCGGGCGGCTGGCGTACGAGGAGTACAGCCACTTCGCCATGATCACGCGGCTGACGGCGGGGGCCGCCGGCCTGCCCTTCCTGCCGATGAAGTCGGTTGGGACGCAGGACCTGATGCGCGCCAACCCGCAGTACCGGCAGGTAGCCTGCCCCTATACCGGAGAACAGTTGAACACCGTGCCCGCCCTCAATCCGGACGTGGCCATCATCCACGTGCAGCGCGCGGACGTGCACGGGGACGCGCACATCTGGGGCATCCTCGGCGAGCAGAAGGAGGCGGCCTTCGCCAGCCGCCGCGTCATCGTCACCGCCGAAGAGATCGTGGACGAGAGCGTCATCCGCTCCGACCCGAACCGCACCCTCATCCCCGGCCTGGTCGTCACGGCGGTGTGCCACGTGCCATATTGCGCGCATCCCTCGTACACCCAGGGCTACTACGACCGCGACAACGCCTTTTACCTGGAATGGGACAAAATCTCCTCGTCGCCCGAGGGCGTGAGGGCCTGGCTGGACGAATGGGTATACGGCGTGAAGGATCGCGCCGAGTATTGGACGAAGCTCGGGGCGGAAACCCACGCGCGGCTAAAAGTGAAGCCGCGCTGGAGCGAGCCGGTGAACTATGGGGATTTCTGATCGTTGATTGACGCGCAATGACTGGTGAGACAATCCGCAATCAAAACCGGTGAAAGGGTGGACTGTCACCCCTCACCCCCTCAACAGATAATGTCTACTCCCTACCTGGATTTTGGCGGCGCCGGCCCGCTGCTGCACTTCGCGCATGCCAACGGCTACCCGCCACGCGCCTACACGCCGCTGGTGGAGCGCCTCACGCCGCGCTACCGCGTGCTCGCTGCCCTGGCCCGCCCGCTCTGGCCGGAGGCGCGCCCCAATGGCTTCCGCGATTGGGCGCTTTTGACCGCCGACCTGCTGCACTTCCTCGCCGAACAGCAGGCGCATGAGATCATCGGCGTGGGTCATTCGCTGGGCGGCGTCACCACGCTGGACGCGGCCTTGCGCCGGCCTGAGTTGTTTCGCGCGCTGGTGTTGATTGACCCGGTGATCTACCGCCTGCGGTTTCTATGGCTTTGGGAGCTGATCAAGAACCTCGGCCTCGGCGACCGGCTGCACCCGCTCATCCCCGGCACGTTACGGCGGCGGCGCGTCTTCACCGACGCGAACGAGATGTTCACTCGTTACCGTCGCGCGCCGATCTTCAACCGGATTGATGACCGTGGCCTGCGCGCCTACGTTGACGCCCTCGCCCGCCCGCGCGCCGATGGACAGTTGGAGTTGGCCTATCCGCCGGAATGGGAAGTCGCCATCTATCGCCACGGCCCGCCCAACCTGTGGGGGCGGATGCCGCAACTCAAGTTGCCGCTGTTGGTGATCTACGGCGCGGAGTCCAATACCTTCGACGCGCCGACTCAGCGCAAGATGCAGCGCCTGATCCCGCACGCCGTGTTTCACAAAGTCGAGGCCGCCGGACACCTCGTGCCGCTGGAGAAGCCGGACGAAGTTGCCAAAGTGATTTTGACATTTCTTGATGGAATGATGGGGTGACGGGCTGTCCCGGCTCGTCACCCCTTCACCCATTCGCCCGATCAGTATGCACTACACCGCCGCCGAACTCATGACCATCAACGCCGCTCGTCTGTTGCGCGATGGCGACGTCGTTTTCGTGGGCGTAGGCCTGCCCAACCTGGCCTGCAACCTGGCGCGCCGCACACACGCGCCCAACCTCGTGATGATTTACGAGGCCGGCGTCATCGGCGCGCAGCCGGCCCGGCTGCCGCTCTCCATCGGCGACCCGACGCTGGTGAGCGGCGCGGCGGCCATCTGCTCGATGTACGAGATCTTTGCCTTCTACCTGCAGCGCGGGCTGATTGATGTGGGCTTCCTCGGCGGCGCGCAGATTGACCGCTTCGGCAACGTCAATGCCACGGTGATCGGCGACTACGCCCACCCCAAGGTGCGCCTGCCCGGCTCGGGCGGCAGCGCCGAGATCGCCGCCTGGGCTAACCGCACCTACTTCCTTACGCCGCACCAGAAGCGGCGCTTCCCGGAGCGGTGCGATTTTGTGACCGGCGCCGGCCATCTGCAGGGCAACGGCTCGCGCGCGGCAGCCGGCCTGCGCGGCGGCGGACCGGCCGCCGTCGTCACCGACATCGGCCTGCTGGAGCCGGACGCCTCCGGTGAACTGACGCTGGCCGCGTTGCACCCTGGCCGCACGGTGGAGGAGGCCTGCGCCAACACCGGCTGGCCGCTCAAGGTTGCCGCCACGCTGCGCACCACCGAGCCGGTCACCGCCGAGGAACTCCGCCTGCTGCGCGAAGAACTCGACCCGCAGGGCATTTACCTCAAAGCCGGCGCGTAATCCCTGCGACAGGGCGAGGCATGCCTCGCCCCCTGCCGTTTCGCTGATCCCGCCAAAGCCGCGAGACCCGACGTGCGCTCTTGGCCATGCTCATCGGCAGCGGAGGTTGTCACGGATATGACGGATAAAGCGGCGCAAACATCCGTTGCCAGTAAAACGAAAAGCGTGCCCGTGCCCGGTATAAAAAAGGAAGAACCTTCCGCATGAGACTGAAAAACTGGGGCCTGTTTGCACTGTTGGCCTTTGTGTGGGGCACCTCGTTTTTGTGGATCAAGGTTGGGCAAGGCGAGGACCTGCCCTCGCTGGGGCTGTTTCACCCGGCGGGCGCGACGACGTTTCAACCCTTCCTGCTGGTGACCTTCCGGCTGCTGTTCGGCCTGCTGGGGATGGTGGCGGTGTTCATCTCGCAGCGCGCCGCCTTCCCGCGTGACCGCGGCCTACTCCTGAAGTTTCTGTTCATGGGCGCGTTCAACACCGCCGTGCCCTTCGTCCTCATCACCTGGGGCGAGACGCTGATCGATTCGGGCCTGACCGCCATTCTCAACGGCACGGTGCCGCTGTTCACCATCGTCATCGCCCACTTCTGGCTGCATGATGAGAAATTCACCCTGGGCCGGGTGGGCGGCTTGTTCATCGGTTTTATCGGCGTGGTGGTGCTGGTCAGCCGCGACTTCGACCCGACGGGCTTGTTGCAGGGCAACCTCCTTGGGCAATTGGCCGTCATCGCCGCCTCCATCAGCTACGCCGTGGCCGTCACCTTCTCGCGCCGGCATCTACGCAATCAATCGCCGGTGGTGCAGACGTTCATGGTGCTGCTCTTCGCCGATGCGCTGATGTGGGCCGCCACCCCCATCGCCGAAAGCCCCATCGTCTGGCCGACCTCGCCGCTGGCCTGGTTCGCCGTGCTGTGGCTCGGGCTTCTCGGCTCGTGCCTCGCCTATCTGTTGTTCTTCTCGCTCATCAACGCCTGGGGGCCGACGCACGCGACGATGGTGACGTACACCTTCCCCGTCATCGGCCTGTTCCTCGGCATCCTGCTGCTGGGTGAACGCGCCGACTGGCGGCTGTTCGTCGGCTCGGCGCTGGTGGTCAGCGGCATCCTCGTCGTCAATGGCCGCGCGCTCTTGCAGGCATTCCGCCCCGCCCCGGCGACGGTCGTGGGTGATTGAGAGCGATCACTGAGGCCGGCTGATTGCGGGGATGATCAGGGCGGGGGCGTCAACGTCGGCAGCAGCGTCAGGTCGGAGCGCGGGTTGGTGGTGACGCAGCGGAAGCCGACGTTGGTGTAGCCGCGTCCCGGGTCGAGCGAGAAGCGATTGGTGTTGCGCACAAATTGGGGATCGGTGACGAAAGCGCCGCCGCGCGCCACGCGCTCCTTTCCCGTCGCCGGGCCGGTTGGGTTCTCCTTCGGCGAGACAGCGTAGTAGCCCGCGTCATACCAGTCGGCCACCCACTCCCAGACGTTGCCCGCCAGGTTCAGCACGCCCAGCGCCGAGGCGCCGCCGGGGAAGGCGGTCACCGGCTCGGTGTCGCTGCCTTCGCCGCGCCCGAACTGGCCGCGCCCCAGATCCTGCTCGTTGCCCCACGGGTACAGCCGCCCATCGTTGAAGCGTGCGGCGTACTCCCACTCCGCCTCGGTGGGTAAACGCCCGCCCGCCCACTCGCAGAATTGCCCGGCCTGGGCGTAGGTCACGTTCACCATCGGGTACTCGGCGAAGGCGGGGTTGCCATAGTAATCGCCTCGGGTGCGTGAGCTGGTGCGTGAGGGTAGTTGGCACACGCCTGCCGCCACGCATAAGGCGTAGCGCGCATTGCTGACCTCGGTCGTCTCCATCCAAAAGGCGTTTAGCGTGACCTGATGCGGCGGGCGTTCCCACGCTTCCGCGAAGGGATCCGTGCCGGGGATGGCGCCCATGGTGAACGTGCCCGCCGGGTGGAAGGCGAGCGGTGCGAGACGGGTGTAGGGCGTGGGCGTGGGCGCCGGCGCGATGAGGGGGGTGGGCGTATCGGCCAAAGTGGGGATGAAAGTCGGCGACGGGCCGCCGGCGGTGGGGAGGATGGACGTTGCGCCTGGGGGGCTGGGTGTCCGCGTCCCTGGCGCTAGCGAGGGTGGCGGCGTGGTGATGAGCGAGGCGAGGGTGGGCAGCGGGTCGAGCGAGGCCGGGGCGCAGGCGGCGAGCAGCAGGGCAAAGAGCGCGGCGATTCCGCCGCGGCGCCTCCGTTCAGGCCACATCGTCTTCGCTTCCGACTATTTCCGCCGCGCGCCCCTCTTCTTGCCGCGATACGGCTCCACCTTGAGCACGTGCACCTGGCAGTAATCGTTGAGGAAGATGCGGCTCTTGATGCGCCCGTCGAGTTCCTTCTCGTCGGCGGCGGTGGTGAGGACGGTGGGCAACTGCGCATCGAAGCGATGGTTGAACACCTGAAAGAAGCGCTCCCGGTAATAGCCGGGCGTCGCAAGCTGAACGCCGATGTCGTCAATCACCAGCAGCTCCACGTTGCGGATGTGCTGAAGGGCTTTGGCGTTACGCTCGTCCTGCTCGCGGCTGCCGGAGCGGAACAGCTCCATCAGGTCGGCATAGGTGACGAAGATGACGGGCCTGCCGGCCTGTACGCGCTGGTTGGCGATGGCGGCCGCCAGGTGCGTCTTGCCGGAGGCGTACGGCCCGACAAGCACCAGCCAGCCGCGCGGCTCGGCGGCGTACTCCTGCGCGGCGCGCAGGGCGTTGAGCAGGTGTTGCCGCGCCTCGCCGACCAGCTCGGCCCGTGTGTCGAAAGAGTCGAAGGTCTGATGGCGGTGGAGGCTGAGGGTGGAGATGTCGGCCGAGGCCGAGAGCTTGCCGGCGCGGAAGTCGGGCGCGAGCACGTTGAGCAGGGTGACCATCTCGGCATCGCTCAGGCGGCTGGCAATGCGGCCCTCCAGATCCTCGACGCGCTTATTCGTCGTCACCACCGTGGGCAGGTGGGCGTTGTAGCGGAAGTTGAGCAGTTGGTAGAGTTTCTCCACCGCCCACGGCGTGGGGCTTTCGGTGCCCAGGTCATCCAGGATGAGCAGGGGCGCGGTGCGGATCTCCTCGAAGCGATCGCTGTACGTCGTCGCGGAGTTCGGGGCGAAGGTCTCGCGCAGGAAGTCGAGCAGATCGGGCGTGTTGAGGAAGAGCGCCGGCTGGCCGTTGGCGAGCGCGTGGTTGGCGATGGCGGCGGCCAGGTGCGTCTTGCCGCAGCCGTAACCGCCGATGAGCAACAGCCAGTTCTCCGGCTTCTCGGCGAAGGCGCGGCAACGGTCGAAGGCGGCGCGGACGGTGGCGCGGATGTAGGGGTCGGGGCTGACGCCCTCCGGCAGGAAGTTCTCGAAGGTCTTGCCGGCCAGGCTTTCGATGTTGCTGTCCGCGCGCAACTGCTGCGCCTGCAGCAACTGGAGGTGCGGCAGGCGACAGGTGCAGACCTGGACTTTGCCGAAGTCCGGGTCGGTCAGGTCGCGCTCCAGGCGCAGGTAGCCGAGGCCGTGGCAGTGCGGGCAATCGGGGTCGCCCACGCCCAGGGCCAGGCGGCGGGCCGGCGGTTCAATCGGCGTCATTAATGAGGTATCCGTCATAGCGGCTGAGGTCCTGTCCCGCCTCGGTGGGCGGCTGCTCCGAGCGGCCTTCGGCTTTCATCCGGTCGAGCACGGCCTGGATGTACTTGAGTTTGCGGATGTTGTTGCGCGCGGCGATGCGGATGGCGTCCTCGATCCATGGGCCGGGGTAGGTCGCCATGGCATCGCGCAGTTCGTCGGCGATGAGGGGCGTGAGCGGGCCGATGTTCTGCTCGTACAGGACGAAGATGTTGGAGCGCACGTGGCTGAGCGTCACCGCGCCGCCCAGCGCCGCGGCGTCGTCGGGCCGCCACTCGCCCGCGATGAGCTTCTCCACGGCCTCGCGCCCTTTGGGTGAGTTGACGAAGTACAGATCGTGCCTGGCGGCTGCGTCTTCGATCGAGACGTAGAGCAGGGTGCCGCGGGCCTCGGCCCGCTCCAGCGCGTCATCCAGTATCTCCTGGGCCAGTCGGGGCGAGGCTGCCAGCCCGCGCATGAACAACTCGTCGCGGGCCAGGTCGTCGCGCCGCAGGAAGCGGTACTTACCTTCCATCAGGCTCAGCCGCCAGAAGGCGTACAACGTGACCTTGAGTTCGCCCAGGTGGTCAATGGCCGGGAGCAGTTCGGTGAAGAACGGCTCCGGCACCGGCACGGTGCGTAATTTACCTTCGGGAAATCCGGAAAAGCCCTGCATGAGAATTTCCGCATCGAATAGCGCGAATTGGGGCGCAGCGTTCACCGCCGGTCGCGCTCATTCGCAAAAGCCGCTGCCAAAGTCAGTTGCCGGTGAGTATTATAGTCTCAAGCGTGGGCCAGTTGCGGATGGCGGTTGCCCGGGGCCGGGCGGCGAACAGGTCGAGGGTCTGGGCTTCGTAGCCCTGGGCAGCCAGGTCTGTCACGGCGCGCAGGTAACGGGCGGCCAGCGGGTCGAAGAACAGGCCGTTGGCATCCAGCACGGCGTTGACGGCGGCGGCCAACTGCTCGGCCTGGTCGAAATCGCCGCGCCGCAGCGCAGTCTGGGCTGCAGCCAGCATCGTCTCCAGCGCCACGTTCTCCGGCGCGCGCGGGCTACGGATGAAGTCGGCCACGAGGCCGCGTTTACGGGCCTCCGAGCCATCGGGCAGCCAGGCGGTGAGGTAGTAGGCCGCCGGGTCTTTCAGTTGTTGGTAACGGCGCAGCACATCGAAGAGGAAGATGGTCAGACGCAGGTCTTCCACTTCGGCCTCGTCCACCGGCAGGGCGCGCAGGTGCGCCAGCCACTCGGCCTCTACCTCCGCCAGCGATTTACCGTAGTGCGCGCTCAGGCCGGCTTCGAGCATCTGCGCCTCGTCCGGTGCGGACTGAAAGCGGGCGTACATCCTTTTGAATTTCTCCCAGCCGTAGCGATCCACCAAATACTTCACCAGCGCGCCCGCCTCCAGGTAACCGATCTCGTGCTGTTGTGGATAGAAATTGCGCGCGAGGTCGGCTAACGGCAGGTAGCGATCGAGGACGAGCAGAGCGGCGGCGCGCCGATCCAAATCTTCCGGCTTGTAGTGGCCGCCGGCGACGAAGACGGCCAGCCCCTCGGTCAAGAGCGTCGGGCGCTCGCGCGCGAATTGCCGGTCGAGGAGGTGCGTGCCCTCATGGACGAAGATGGTCTCCAGGTCAACGCCGGCGGGGTTGCGGTCAATGTAGGTCAGTGAGATTTCGCTGCCGGCGAAGCCGCCGTGCCCAAGCAGCCGGCTGAGAAGGGTGAAGACGACGCGGCGCTCGCGCTTCACACCCAGCCGTTCCTCCACGTGCACGAAGGCGGCGTCGGCCTGCGCAGCGATGAGCGCAATATCGCGTGCAGCGGCTGTGCCGGTGAGGTAGTGGAAGAGACAGCATTCGCTCCGGGCCTGCGCCCAACGCGCGTCGCGCTCCGGCTGGGGGCGCGCCTCGGCCGGCAGCAGCGTGACGGGAACGGTCAGCGAGTCCAGCCGCTCGCCTGACTCGGCCTCGATGACGATGGTGACGGCCTGCTCGCCGACCAGCCCGGCAGTGTCCCAGATCCACCAGAAGGTAGCCTGTGCGCGCCCGCTGACGCCGAAACGTTCGAAGCGTCCCTCGGCCAGCGGCTCGGCCTCACTGCCGACGAAGACTCTGACGCGCGCCTCCTGCCACTCCGGCCTCGCCTCGGGCCGGTTGATCTGCAAGCTAACGATGTCGCCGGCGTACAACTCCGGGCCGGGGTGGAAGAGGATGTGTTCGGGCCGGAGGCCGGTGGGAGCGGGAGAGGGGGCGGTCGGGCGGGTGGGCGCCGCTGTGGCGGAGGGAGCCGGGGGGAGGTGCGTGGCAGTGGAGGTAGGCGCGCTGACGGTGACGGTCGGTGCAGGCGTGGGGAGCAGCGTGTGGCAGGCGAGGGCGAAGAGCAGCAGGATGGGCAGATATTTCTTCATGAGCCGGAGGCCAAGGCGAGAAGGCGCACGCCCGAGCTTTGCTCGCGCGCGCTTCGCGCGGTAGACACTAACGCATGAAGTTTAAGCCCGGGTAAGCGCTCCTGCCTCAGCCTTTCACATCTCCACTCCCCGCCCATTCCCTCACCACCTCGAACAATACCTGCACGCCCCAGCCGAGGCCGGCTACCGGCGCGCGCTCGTCGTGGGCGTGAAACATCTCAAAGAAATCGGAGCCGGGCGGCAACTGCATCGGCGCGAAGCCGTAGCTGGGCACGCCCAGCCGGGCGAGGTATTTTGCGTCCGTCGCGCCGGTCATCAGGTACGGCACGACCTGGGCGTGCGGATCATGGGCGCGCAGCGTGCGGGCCATCAGTTCATACAGCGGCGTGTGGTGCGAGGTCTGCAGCGGCGGCGAGTCGCAGATCACTTCATACTCCAGATCATCACTGCCAGCCGATCCCATCACTGCCCGCAGCTCGCTTAGGAAAGACTCAGCGTCGAAGCCCGGCAACGTGCGCCCGTCAATCGTCACCTCGGCCACGCTGGGGATGACGTTGGTCTTCTGCCCGGCGCTGAGGCCGGTGGGCACGGCGGTGTTGTGGGTCAGGGCGACGAGAAAGCCGTGCAGCGGGTGTTGCTTGAGCGCGCCGTTGAGCAGGTCGTCGGCGCGGCGCGGATCCTTCAACCCGCGCAGGATGTGGCCCAGCTCGCCGCCGACCGCCGCGCCGGCTGCGTCGAGGAAGCCGGCCACCGGCTCGGTGAGGTGATACGGCAAGCCGACCCGCGTCAGCGCCTCCAGCGCGCGGGCCAGCCGGATCACGGCGTTGTTCGAGCGCGGCTGCGAGGCGTGGCCGGGGGCGCCGTGCGCGCGCACTTTGAGCCAGCACGTCCCCTTCTCCGCCACCTGAATCGGGTAAACGGTCGTCCCGGCGAACTCCATGTTGTAGCCGCCGAGTTCGGTCAGGCCGAATTCCGCGCGCAACAGGTCGGGATGATGTTTGACGAGCCACGGCAGGCCGCAGCCGTCCGCGCCGCCGATCTCTTCGTCGGCGGTGGCGGCGAAGATCACGTCACGCTTCAACGTCATGCCGCTGCGCCTGAGCAGCAGCACCACCATCAGTTGCTGAGCCACTGTCCCCTTCATATCCACCGCGCCGCGTCCCCACACGAAACCGTCGTGCACCTCGCCGCCGAAGGGTGGGTGCGTCCAGTGCTGCGGCTCGACGGGCACCACGTCGGTGTGGCCGTAGAGCAGCAGCGGCGGTGCTTCGCCCGTGCCCTTCAGCCGCGCTACGACGTTGCCGCGCGCCGGCGCCGACTCAAAGACCAGCGGCTCGAGGCCCGCCTCTCGCAGCACGCGCGCCAGGTACTCGGCGGCGAGCAGTTCGTTGCCGGGTGGGTTGCGCGTGTCGAGTCGAATCAGCGTTTGCAGGTGGCGGACGGTTTCTTCGGTGACGGCGGGCCAGTTCATGATCGGTGATTACACCCGTTTGCCCATGAGAATATCGGGCTTGCCGCGCCCGTTCGCGTCGGGTATGACGCCGATGATGGTGTAACCGAGCTTTTGATAGAAGACGAACGGATGCCCTTTGCGGTCACGGATGCGGCGGATATGTTCCCACGTGTCGGTGTACAGATCAACGCCCGAGAGCGTCGTCATCCCATCTTCATCATCGCTGCCGAGCATAATGGTCAGGCCGCCGCGCGCGCGCACCTGCGCCTCGAAGTCTGCGATGAGCGCGCGCCCGATGCCGCGCCGCTGCCGGGCCGGGTGCACGGCCAGCGGGTGCAGCTCCCAGACGTTGCCGTCGTATTCGGGGATTCCGCCGATCCAGCCCAGCACATTCCCCTCCGCATCGCACGCCGCACGGCAGATGCGTTCGGGGGCGAGCATTTCGTGCACCTCCTCCACTGCTTCGTCCAGCGTCGGCCAGGCGTTGGGCCAGTGCTCGCGGAAGGCCAGGGTCAGAATCTCGGCGGCCTGGCGGAGAGCGGTTGGGTGATCGTGTGACAGTGAGATGATTTTCATGGGGTTCGGCCGCCATCAGGGCCTTTCAGCTCGCGGCCCACGCTGAGCAAACTGCCTCCCAGCACCAGCGCTCCGCCGGCGAGCTGTGCGCCGCTGAGCGGCTCGCCCAGGATCAGCATACCTAGCAGCGCGGCGAACACCGGCAGCATGTTGTAGAAGATCACGCCGCGCGCCGCGCCCACGCGCCGGATGCCCTCGTTCCAGGCCAGGTAGGCGATGACGGACGGGAACAGGCCGATGTACACGCACGCGCCGAGCACGAACGGAGAAGCGTTCACCGGCTGGACGGCCTGCTCCCAGACGGCCAGCGGCAGCAGCCACGGCAGGCCAAACAGGCTGGAGAGCGCACTGGCCGCCAGCGCCGAGCGTGTGCGCGTGACCACCCGTGCGAGCACCGAGTACACCCCCCAGGCCAGCACGGCGCCGAACACCAGCACGTCGCCGAAGTTGAGTTGCAGCCGCAACAGTTTTTCGGGTGAGCCACCGCTGGCGATGACGGCCACGCCCGCCAGCGAGAGGCCTGCGCCCGTAATCATCAGCGGCGTGAGCCGCTCGCGCAGGAACAGGGCCGCCATCAGCCCGATGACCAGCGGGCCGACGCCGTTGATCAGGCCGGCGTTGACGGCGGTGGTGAACTTCAGGCCGGTGTAGAGCAGCACGGTGAAGCCGACCACGCCGGTCAGCCCCATCATCAGCAGCCACGGCCACTGCGCACCGGGCCGACGCTCCGACGGCGGCGCACGGCGCAGCAGCCAGGCAAAGGCCAGGCCGGCCACAGCGAACCGCGCCAGCGTCAGCGCCGCCGGGCCGATGTCGTCGCGCAGCAGGCGGCCCAGCACGAAGTTGGTGCCCCACAGGAAAGCGGCGAGGTTGGTGAAGGCGTACGCCCAGCGTGGGTCGTTGAGATGAAGAGTCAAGGCTCAGGCGCCGTCACCCGCTTCAGCGGGCTTGCGCGCGAAGGAGGCCTGCTGACGCTGATGGCTTCAACCGGCTGCCGTGTGGATCTCATGCGCGGCGCGCAGTCCGGATTCGATCGCGCCCTGGATCCAGGCGTGGCCGAGCGAGGCGTGCTCGCCGGCAAAATGCACGCGGCCCTCCGGCGCGATGATGGCGTCGTGCAGCAGCGTCTGCTGGCCGGGGTCGAAGAGCGCGAACGCGCCGCCGGCAAACTCATCGTCGTGCCACATCTTGCTCGCGCCGACCTCGAAGGCCTCGAGCACCTGCGGGTGAATGACGGCCACGTTTTCGAGGGCCTGTTGCAGCCGGTCGTGCGAGGCCAGCGAGCCCCAGCGCTGCGCATCCTCCGACCAGGTATAGCTCGCCAGCAAAATGCCGCGCCCGGTCTCGCGCCCGTGCTCGGCGTAGTAGATGTTGCGCACCGGCAGGTCGGTCAGGGCGCCGCCGCCGAAGATGCCGTCGTCCTCTTCCCAGAAGCGCCGGCGGCACTGGAAGAAGATTTTGGCCGAGGCGTCGTAGTGGAGCTGGCGGATGGCGCGGCGCTTGGCCGCGCTGAAGGGCGGCGTGACTTCGATGTGGCGCAGCACCGGGAACGGCAGGGTGAGGATGGCGGAGTCGCCGCTGACGCTGAAGCGGCCCGCCGCGGTCGTGTAGTGCAACGTCACGCTCGCCGGTGATTGCTCGATGCCCGTCACCTTCGCGCCGAAGCGGATGCGCTCGCGCAGGCCGGGCAGGAAGGCGTTCGGCAGCCGGTCCATCCCGCCCTCGATCTGCATCATGTCACCGTAGTAGTCGTTGAGTTCCTCACGCAGCAGCTCCAACAGCGAGGAGTTGAGGATAGACTCCTGGTTGAAGAGCAAGCCGAACATCTCGATCATGCCCTCCGACCAGCCCTCGCGCTCGAGGAACTCGCGCACCGAGTACTGGTCGAAGCGCTCGGCGATCATGGCCCAGGCCGCCTCGCCCTGCTCCCTCAGCCGCTTCCGCAGCGGCGCGAGCGCTGCCTCCCACAACTGCCCGGCCGTCTTCCCGCGCTCCTTCGGCGCCACCGGGAAGCCCAGCACGCTCGGATCGGCCTCGGCCTGCGCTGCGCGCACCTTGCGCCCGTTGAAATACAGGTAGGCGTTCGGGTTGCTCATCGTGAACGGAAAGGTGCGCAGCCCGAACTGCTCGACGTAGGCCAGGGTGAGGGCATGCGCTTTGGGGAGGCGCATCGCCCCGGCCTCGGCATACAGGCCCGGCGCGAACGGCTCGCGCAGGGTGAGGATGCGCCCGCCGACGCGGCCCTGCGCTTCGAGCAGCAGCGGGTCGTGGCCGGCGCGCAGCAGCTCGTGCGCGGCCACCAGCCCGGCCATGCCCGCGCCGACGATGAGCACTTTTTGGGGTTGAGTGGTTTGTCCGAAGCCGTGGCGGATGACGGAGAGGGGGTCGAAGGAAGACATAAACACCCTTTCGAAAAGTGAAAAGTCGGATAAGGAAGGATGCTTGTTTACTGCGAGGGCGATAGAACGACTGACATGAGCCTGATTGTAACCGGAGAGCCGTCAATGAATATGGCGGCGGATTAGCGGCTGGGAACGGATCAGCCGCTGGAGGGAAAAGCGCGGTTTATGGCCGTGCGCCGTATCGAAATCAAAAAAACAGCCCCCCCAAGGGGGGCCGTCCCTCATCCTGGCTGTCTCCGGCCCGTCTCAGCCCATCGAAACGGCCATCACATCGTAGTATGTCCCCGCGCCGAAGCCGTCGAACAGGATGTGGTCGCCGGGCTTGATGTTCTGCAACTGGCGCAGGAAGGCGATCACGCACGAGGCAGCGCTGACATTGCCGAAATCGGACAACAGCCAGGGCATGGGAAAGTGGAGGCCTTCCCTGAGCAATTGCTTGGCCTTGAGCAAATTAATTTTGTAATTGGCGTGATGCGCAATTATGACCTCGATCGTCCGGCTCGATTGGCCGAGTTTTTCCAATCCCCGGCGATATTCACGATAAGCCTCCGTCATCACGTCCACGCCTGTGCGCACAAAGAGTTTGACCATGCCCATCAGCCCGGCCATCACAATCGGTAAGCCGTCCTTCGGCTCGTGCATCATTCCAGCCACGCGAATATGGTTTGCGCCCTCTTGCACGACTTCCAGCAGCGACTTGCCAGGGACCCTCTCCTTCGAGTGCGGATAATACATGCGCACCTGCAGCAGGCCCTCATCATCGAAGTTTTCATGACTCTTGCCCGCCAGCAGCTTCATCGTCTCACCGGGGACAACGCCAAAGGCGCCCATGCCGTTGCCGAATAACTGGAGCGCGTTCTTGTCGCGGGCGCGGCTGGTGAAGCGGCTGAGGCCTTCGATGCCGCCGACCAGCACCTTTTTCCCGGCCAGTTCTTCGGCCACGTTGACCTGCCCCGGCAGACCGAGCGCGGGATTCAGCGCCAGGTGCAGCGCGCCCATCGAGCCGTCACAGGCTTTATGAACGCTGACCTTGAGCGTGTCCTCACGCAACCCGGCCCGCCCGGCAATCCGGGCCAGATAATCTTCCGAAACCGGGGCGCTGATACCCATCAGCAGGCCCTCCACTTCCTCGGGAGCCCAGCCGTTCGCCGCAGCGGCCTCCTGCAACAGGCGCGCGCCGACTTCCACCTCCAGTTCGAGGTGCTCTTTCTCTGTCAACTGGGGGATGTGAAACCGGTGGTGGAAGCCCAATTCGCCGAGGTTCATGACCTCGTTCTCGGCCAACGACTCGCCCAGGCGCTGGCGGATAAATTCAGGCAGGCTGGCGTTATCATAGCTTTGCCCCCAGGCGCCATATGCGCCTGCAATCCCCAGCCTGGAATTGGCGACGCTTTCGAGCCCCAGCGGGATGCCACCCGCCACCGGGACCATTTCCTTCTTTACGGTGGGGCCTTCGTAAAATGATGGCACGAGGCCGGTTTGGGAATCCCGATTTTTGCTCATCGCTGCACTCCTGGCACGGTTCCTTTCAGGCCCTTGTTTATTGTGAGAGCAATGCCACTACTACTGAAAACACTGATCTCGTTGAGGGCCTCTACGGGCCGGCGCCTATCTGCGACTCGGCGATCCGATGGGTTGAGGGCGCAGAGGCACGGTAAGCACATACCCTTTTGGATAAAGCCGCCGACGCGAAGATTTCGCGGAGAAACCGAGCATTTTGGGGACGAGCTCGCTTGACCGAAGGGTATTGTCTCTTTACAGCAGAGTCGCAGGTTACAACACCGGATTGGGGATGAAGGTACTTGATACGGCAGACTTTATGCCAATATTGCTGTGCCCAGATGTATTTGTGCTTGGCTCATGTACAGCACAAGTGCTGGGCAACCATAACCGAGATGAAAGCTGGGGTGACGCGCTTGAGATTGATACCGAACTCGCAGATGGCGATGTAGCGGCCCAAGGAACGCTTATGGACGCCGCGAAAGGGGCGCAGAAAATTACGCACGGTGGTCCAAAGTCCTTCGATGGTGTTGGTGTGCACTTCACGAATCCCATCGCCGTCATCGTCGCGCGCCCATTCTTTTCGGCC